>DATBDI010000339.1:0-27186 GCA_036270025.1 Candidatus Udaeobacter sp.
GTCGCCACCGTGGAGCTAACGGCTCGTTAAAAAATTTGGCAACGCAATCGCGATTTCGTTGTCTCATCGAAATATCGTAATGATTAAGGTTGAAAATCTGACGAAACGCTACGCCGGGCGCCCGGCCATTCAGGATTTGAGTTTCGAGGTGGACCGTGGCGAAATCATGGGATTCCTGGGGCCGAATGGCGCCGGAAAAACGACTACGATGCGGATTTTGGCGGGCTTCATGCCGCCTACTTCAGGGCGTGCGACCATCGCGGGATTCGACGTTTTCGAACAATCGCTGCAGGCCCGGACCCACCTCGGCTACATGCCTGAAAATGTGCCGCTCTACACCGATATGCGCGTGACCGAGTACCTCAACTACCGTGCCGCGTTGAAGGGAGTCCCGCATCGCCGTGTAGAGGAGCGCGTGGGCGATGTAAAGGAACTCTGCGGTGTTAAAGATGTTGAAAACAAACTGATCGGCACTTTGTCGAAAGGCTATCGCCAACGTGTAGGTCTTGCCGACGCCTTGGTGGCGGAGCCCGACCTTCTCATTCTTGACGAGCCGACCATCGGCCTTGATCCAAACCAAATCCGACAGGTGCGTGAGTTAATCAAAAATCTCGGCAGGCAACACACAATTCTCCTTTCGACCCACATTTTGCCGGAGGTAGAGATGACGTGCAGCCGGGTGATCATCGTTCACAAGGGACGAATCGAGGCGTGCGATACGCCGGATAATTTGCTCGGAAAAATCAGGCAGGCCGGCGGCGTAGTGCTTGAAGCGAAAGTCGGAAACGACAATGGCGCGGACGAACTGATGAAGATTTCAGGTGTGCGGGACGTGACCACCGATAGCGAGGAAGGTTGGAAGCGCTTCTCACTACGCGTCGAGTCAGGCGCGGATGTTCGTGAAGAGGTGTTTCGGCTGGCGACAGAGCGTCACTGGACCGTGCGCGAACTCACTCAGCGTCGAGCGACACTGGAAGATGTGTTCGTTGAGCTCACGCATCCGGATCAGATCTGATCACGTTGGAGTAATGGAGTGTTGGAGTAGTGGAGTTATGAATTACGAAACTGAGCTTCGGAACAAAAATCGCGGCTACATGAAGCTGATTGTTTGGCAAAGGGCTATGGAGCTCTTCGAGCTCGTGTGGGCGATCGTCTTCATCGAGAGCAAGATTGATTTCAAGCTTCGCTCGCAAATAGCTGATGCCGCGCAGTCGGTGTCAGCAAACATCTCCGAGGGATACGGCCGACGCTCGCTTAACGAATACATTCTATTTTTGTACTACGCGCTCGGTTCATTGGCCGAGATGATGACGCGCGCAATAGGTCTTAAGCAAACGAGACAAATTCACGAGGAGCGTTTCCACGATATAAATGTGCTCCACTACGAGGTTGAAAACCGTTTGCTTCGGCTAATCGAAAAGCTGGAGCAACGACGTGGAGACGAAAATTGGATCGATCGGATCGCTGAAGATCCTGAGCAGTACGCCACTACTCCATCTCTCCAACACTCCATCACTCCATCACTTCGCGCCCATGCGTAAATTTTATACCCTACTCTCACGCGAGGTGCGCAGCTATTTGTACTCACCGATCGCGTACATCGTGCTCATTTTTTTCCTGATCGTCAGCGGGATCGATTTTTACTTTCAGGTTTCGTTCATGAACCAGCGCCAGGTGCAATACACCGTTCAGGAAGCATTTTTTAATTCGGTGTTCTTCTGGTTCGCATTTGTTCTGATTTTTCCGCTCATCACGATGCGTCTGTTTGCTGAAGAATTTAAGCTCGGCACGATTGAGCCGCTTACGACTGCGCCGGTGCGCGACTGGCAGGTGGTGCTCGCGAAATTTTTCGGAGCGCTCGTGTTCTATCTCATACTCTGGATTCCGACCCTGCTTTACTTCTGGATTTTCTTCGCCCTGACAAACCAACCCGCTGCAAATTCTGCCGGAGCGTATTTCGGTTCGTATCTAATGCTTTTGTTACTGGGGATGTTTTACCTCTCGATCGGTTGTTTCACGTCTGTCCTGACCAAGAACCAAATCATCGCAGCCGTCATTTCTTTCTGTGCAATCACGTTGTTGTTTTTTCTCGGCCTGGTACAATTCATCCTGCTGGATGTGACATCCACGACGCGCGGTTTGCTGGGTTATTTCTCCGCGATCGAACACATGGCGACATTCTCACGCGGTGTCATCGACACGCGCCCGATCGTTCTCTACCTGAGCATGACAGTTTTGATGCTTACGCTGACGTATCAGGCGTTCCAAACTCGTAAGTGGAGGCTGTAACACATGGTTGATGAGACACCGCGGCCCCGAACGCGAACAGGCAGGAAAATTGGCAGGATTCGGATTGGTTTCAACGTCCTCGCGCAGGTGCTGCTCGTCTTGTTTCTGATTGCCATGGTTAATTCATACGCATTCAAGCATTACGCGCGCTGGGATTTCTCCCGTGATCAAAAGTATGCGCTTTCAGACAAAACGAAGCGTTTCCTGGACACGCTCAAAGGCAAAATGCGCATTACCGTGTTCTTTTCCCCCAACACTCCGATTACTGCGGACGTTCAGAACCTGCTGACCGAATATCAGTATGCGGGCAAGGGAAAGATCGATGTGGAGCAAATTGATCCCGAGCGAAACCTTTCCCGCGCTAAAGAGCTGTTCGACAAATATAAGGTCGTCACGGACGAGAGTCTGCTCGTCCTCGATTACGAGGGCCGCAACAAAACGGTCAAGGCATCGGAGATGGCCGATGTTGACCAGAGCGGCATGGCGTTCGGCGAAGGACCGCGCGTCAGCGCATTCAAGGGCGAGCAGGTCATCACCAGCGGGATGATCGACCTCGTGGAAGGCAAAAAGAAGATCCTTGGCTACGTCACCGGTCACAAGGAACCGTCGCTCTCAGCAAACAGCACGATTACCGTGCTGAAAACGTTCATTGAAAACGAGAACATCAAATTTCAGGAGCTGAACCTGCTCGATCTGGATGCGATTCCCGCCGACGTGAAGGCTGTGATGATTCTTGGGCCGCAATATGACTTGTCCGATCGGGAAACGAAGCTGTTGCGCGACTTTTGGGACAAACAGGGTCACATCCTGCTCCTTTTGGATCCAACGGCAAAAACGCCGCAACTCCGCGCATTCGTCGATGAACTGGGGTTGAAGCTCAATGACGACCGCCTGATGGTCTTTTTGCGCACAGGGATCCAAGAGGTGGCGCTTACGCGAGATGTGCAAGCGCATTTCGTCGGTGACAGTCCCATCACAAAACGCTTGGCTGACGTGCGAGCGCTATTTTTAGGCGGGGCGTCATCAATTACTCTTCAGTCAGACCGGGTGCGCGCCGCCAATGTACGCCTCGAGCCACTGATCCAGGCAGAAAAAGGTTATTTCGCCGAAAAAGATTATAACACGGACGATCAGGCAAAACTACAGGCCGACGCGCAGCAAAGCACTGACACGCCGATAACAATCGGCGCCTCAGTCGAAAAAGGTGGTAGCGCAGATCAGCGGGTCCAGGTGGATTCGTCCCGGCTGGTAGTAGTGAGCAACGCGAGCTTCGTACAGGACAACGCGATCACACAGGATCAGCAGGGCCTCGATTTTGTCTCCGGCAGTGTGAACTGGCTGCTTAGTCGGGAGCAGCTCATTGGCATCGCGCCAAAAATTCCGAAGCCTCTCACCTTTACCCTCAGCGAGGAGGGATTGCGCCGGATGCGGTGGATTCTTCTCGTATTGATGCCGCTTATTCCGGCTGCCATCGGAACCATGGTGTGGTGGCGACGACGCGCGTGATATGAAGTGGCGAAATACTTTGATCCTGGCGGTCATCGCGCTCGCTGGCTTCGCTTATTTCAGGTTCTTTGAGATGAAGCGGTCGAGCACGGAGGAAGCTCTGCGGCAATCCCGGAACATGGTCAATTTCGATCGAGGTAAAGTCGACGGAATCGTGATCCAAAATGGCGACCAGCAGATTGAAATCAGGCGAAAAGAAAATAAGTGGCGGCTTGAAACGCCGATCAAGGATCAGGCAGAGGGTTCCTTGGTCGACAACTTGTTGTCGGACCTGGAGGGTTGGCAGAAGGACGGCACGATCCCGGCAAAGGAAATTGACGCAGATAAGAGCAAGCTCGCCGAGTACGGCCTCAATAACCCGAAGTTAAAACTGAAACTGCTTGGGCGGGATAAACCGCCGGAAATCTTGTTTGGGAAGGACGCTGCCCTGGAGGGCAAGATGTACGTGCGGTTCCAGCATTCAAAGGAAACGTTTCTCGCGAGTCAGGCGGTCAAAAAAGACATCGATAAAAAGCCGGAGGAGTTTCGCGATAAGAAGTTGACCGATGTGATAACTGCCCAGGTGCGCCGCGTCACATTTCAGACGCCTGCCGGTGAAATGGAGCTGGAAAAAAAGGCCGAGCACTGGGAGATCATGAAACCGTTGCGAGCCCGAGCAGACGACGGGAAAGTTGGCGATTTGATTTCACAAATTACGACAGCGCGCATTCAACAGTTTGTCGCGGATGATCGTGGTGACCTGCGTCCGTATGGATTGGCGGAGCCGCGTGGGTCGATCACGCTATTTGATCAGGCGGAAAAAAAAGATCAGAAGGTCGAGCTTGGTGAGTCGGTCAAGGTCTTTGGCCGCGAGGACAAGGGTCAGACATTGCAGATAGGCGCCGTTTCCGAGAAGGAGAAAGATCAGGTTTACGTCCGCTTTGCTCCGCGCGGCTCGGTCTATACGTTGCCGAGAAAGATTGAAGAAATCCTTAATACCAAACCGAGCGATTTGCGTGACAATCATTTGGCTCGCATCGATACAAACGTTCTCGATCGGATCACGATCGACGCTCCGGGCAAGGCCAAAACGGTTCTCACGCGCAAAGATGGAAATTGGACAATAACTGGTCGAAACAACGTGCCGGCTGATTCAGCTGCTGTCGGGCGCCTGATCGACAGGTTGCAAAACGAACGGGTAACTAGGTTCGTGGAAGACGTGGCTTCCAATCTGCCAAAGTACGGTCTCGACAAGCCACAGATCCAATTGACCTTTAGTTCTTTTGCTTCGGAAAACACTGCTGAAACGAAAGCGGGCGAGCAGCCCTTTGCCGCAATCGCCTTCGGAAAACAAGACGGCGACAACGTGTACGCCCGCCTAAGCGACGAGCCATTCGTGGTGGCAGTGCGTCGCAGTTTGGTGGATCAGATTTCGCCCGATCCGCTGCGGTGGCCGGAGTTGTCGATATTCAAGTTTAAACCCGAGCAAATTCATCGGTTGAGTATAACGACTGATAAGGAACTGTCCCTCGAGCGGGGTCAGGCAAACCAGTGGCATTGGCTGAAAGGCACTGGCGACATTAACCAGACAAATCTCCAATCGCTCCTCAAGACGCTCTCGACCTTGCGTGCGGCTCACTGGCTGGACCCAACGACGGCTCAACACGGTTTCGAGAAACCACAGCTTGTGATCGCCTTCACAAGTTCACTCGACAACAAGGCATCGCATACGTTGACGATCGGCGCGCAAAACAATGATGGCACGTTTTGCGCACGAGTGGATGACCGTGACGGCACGTTCGCGATCAGCAATTCGGATTTAAACACACTAAAACTGCCGCTGGCCAGCCAAGCCACTGCATCCCCCATTCCGTCGGCAGGTGTGACAGCATCTCCTGTCCCGTAACGTCAATCCGCGGCCATTTTGCATAGCTATTGTTTCGTCGCTGTGTAAACGGTGACGATCCCTCCGGTTAACGGCTGAAACGTCGCGCATCTGAAGCCGTGCTGCGTCATTAGCTCGCACATCGCCGCGCCGCTCGGGAATTCCTCAATCGAATCGCCAAGATAATTGTATGCGCTTTTCTTACCGGTCAGAACCGATCCAAGTACCGGCACGCAGTGATGTAGATAAAACCTGTAGATTGCGCGCACGAGTGGTCTCGTGGGCAATGAGAACTCTAACACAAGCAAGTGTCCACTCGTCTTCAGCACACGCGACATCTCAGCAAGCGCCCTCCCCCAATTTTCCAAGTTGCGCAAGCCGAACGCGATAGTCACACAATCAAAAGAACCAGTCCCAAAGGGCAGCGTCATCGCGTCGGCGAGCACGGTTTTGCGCACGCCCTTGCGACGTGCCTGTTCCAGCATTTCCCGTACAAAGTCGACGCCTGTAACTTCCGCATGCGGCAATCTTCTTTGCAGCGCTAGCGCCAGGTCGCCGGTGCCGGTGGCAAGATCCGCGACGCTGTGCGGGTGCCAAACAGCAGCGATGTCAGCTGCGCGTCGTCGCCAGTAGAAATCGATCCCGCAACTAAGCACACGATTTGCGATGTCGTAGCGGCTGGCAATCGAGCCAAACATCTCTCGCACGTGCCCAGCTTGTTTGGTCATTGGTAGTGTTTGCCAGAATTGAGAGACATGGTTTTACGAAAACTAATTCGCCACCGGCCGCGTGTAACTACGACTAAGGTGGATGGGAAACGTAACATCAACTTGTTATTAAAATTGCCATTGCCATTCGAATGAAACACGGTTATTAACAACGCATGGATACATCTGTTAAAGCCTTGGAAGAAGCGATTTCAATTCGCCGACAAATCGATAGTTTGGAAAGACGCCTTTCCTCATTGCTGGGAAGTGCCACGCCTGCAAGCACTGCAAGCGCGGCAAGCACGGCACGGCCCACCCGCAGCCGCTACTTTTCGCCGTCAACCCGAGCGAAGCTCGCGGCGGCCGCAAAAGCTCGCTGGGCGAGGCTAAGGGGGGGGACCTCACCAGCTCCTGCGAAGAAGAAAGGGCAGCTCACGCCCGCAGGGCGCCGAAAGCTCTCCCTGCTCATGAAAGCTCGTTGGGCGGCCAGAAGGAAATCGGGAGGCAGCAAGCCAGCTGCAGGCACGAAAACAGCGGGTCCGAGGAGAAAACGTGGTAACCTTACGCCTGCCGGCCGAAAAAGGCTGTCGGAGCTTATGAAGGCTCGATGGGCAGCTAGAAGGAAAGCATCAAAGTAAGTCGGCACCCAAAACGAGGGTTGTAGCATTCTGTTGACCTCATCCTGGGGTCAGTTCGCAACCGACATTTGCTGCTCGCGAGAGGACTCGAACCTCCAAGGGTTTCCCCATACGGTCCTGAGCCGTACGCGTCTGCCAATTCCGCCACGCGAGCAAAGGCAGCCGTTTACAATGCGCGCACACGATGTGCGCCGCAAGGTCAAATCAACTGGAACGTCGCTTGCGCGCGCGAACCTCCAGTTGATGCGCTTTGCGCACCTGGCCTATCGAACGCAGCAGGTCGGCGTAGTTAGACACTACGATGTCATAATCCTTGGACGGCTTTTCCTGCACCTTCTCCCATGTTTCCAGCGAAGCCTGGTAAAGCTCGGCTGCTTTTGCATAATCACCGCGCGAATGATACACCACCGCAAGATTACATTGTGACTGGGCAATATCGGCGAGTGGCGCGGGATCCAACTTCTCACGGATCGCGAGTGCGCGAAGGTGTGTTTTCTCCGCTTCAGTGTAACGCCGTTCATTTGTGTAGAACACCGCCAGGTTATTCAGCACGGAAGCTACGTCCGGGTGATCAGGCCCAAGTTGTTTCTCATAGATCTCCAAAGCACGCATATAGCAAGGTTCCGCCGCCTTTTGTCGCCCCGATTTGCGCAGAATAAGCGCAATGTTGTTTAACATTGTTCCTATGTCGGAATAAGGAACGTCGTCGATCTGCGTACCGGCGGCGATTGCTTTTTGATAAAAGTTAACTGCTTCTTCCGATTGACCGAGACTGTCGCACAATGACGCCAGCCGCCGCGCAGAGCGGTAGATGGCGTGGTGGTCCGGTGGTTTTCCCTTTTCCAGGATCGCATGCGCCTTAAGCAATTGTGCCTCGGCTGCCGTGTAATCTCCCTTTTGCTCGAGTAGCTGGCCTAATTTGTCGAAGCTGGCGGCCAGTTGAGGCTCGTTGCCCTTGAACGCGCGCTTGGCGATTTCAAGCGCCGTCTCGGCTACGCGGATTGCCTCGGGTAAACGATTAGTGGCACGCAGGGTGTCAAGTTTGTCGTTGAGAATGACCCAGAGCTTTTCTTCACCCTTCATCAGTCATCACCAACCCTCGCTCAGTTGCGAAACTAATCGGGTGGCAAGATCCTCAGTAGCAAGCGGCAATGCCTGCCGCTCGTCAGTAGTCACATCGCTACTTACGAAAAAGCTGGTTGATCCGTACGCTTCACTTGAAGGCGCGAGCGCTTCGCCATTTCGTCCGGTGAGTGAGTACCGTACGCTCAAGCCCAGACTGAATTCGGTGGTGGCCAGCACATTTCCGCGCACAGAGCGTGCAGGCGCGCGGATGACACGATATACTTCGCCCTTCAGAGTAGCATCAGCTTTGTCGTCGCCGGTAATCCGAAACGTTCCGTCCTGTTGCAATTGCTTGATCACAGTGTCCGTGACCAGCACCTCGATGCGCGGGACGAGCGTGCGGTTCTTGAAAGTTGGAACCGAAATAGTGTGAACGTCGCGCAGATAATATGGTTTCACGGGCCCCACGTGATAGCCAAGGCAGCCGCTCAAGGCCAGGCAGAACGCTGTCGAGAAAAAGGCTTTCAAGGCGCCGGTGAGGCGGACGCTCCGGGGGAGGCAGAAGTCCCGGAATCCGGGGAGGTATCCGGGCTGGTGGTGCCTGTGCCGGACAGAGGCAGCAGCGGTTCAGGCGCAGTCGTCGTATCCGGCGCAAGTGATGCCGGTGGCGGAAGGGAACCGTTGGTCTCCTCTGGCGCAGGTAAGGGCGCCTCGTTATTAGCCGCGCCTGGTTTTGCCGATCCACCGCCTGCAGTCCGCGCCCCGTGCGATTCGCCCTTTTTCTTTCCACCCTGTGCTACAGGCAGAGCCGGCTGGAGGGCGGCATCTCCGTACTTCGCGCGTAATTGGTCGATGCGCTTCTTGGCCTCACTGCTCTCCTGTGACCCGGGTTGCTGCCGAATGACCTCATTGTAGTAAATCACCGCAGCCCGATAATATTTTTGTTTATCGTAAAACTTTGCGACCTTGTACGAGTTAACCGTTTCCTTGCGATCGAGGATTTCGAGATTCGCCCGTGCCTGCGCCGCTTTCTCGCTCTTTGGATAGTGGAAGAGAAAATCCTGGAACGCTGTTTTGGCATTAGCTGCAGCAGCCGCATCCTTCGTCCCTAGCTGCGCCGCGGTAAACCAGATGTAACCGATCTGGTATTGTGCATCGACCGCCATCGGCTCATTAGGAAACTTGTCGACGACCGCCTGGTAAGCCTGGATGGCTGCGTCGTTCGCGCCCTGTTTCTCACGCGCAAGTCCAATATCGAACTGCGCTCGCGCTGTGTATTTCCCGTACGGCGCCGTGCGCACAACGCTGGCAAAAATGGTGACCGCGCGATCCAATGCCGAGGCAAGTGGGATGCCAAGAACCTTCAATTTCTTTCCGTTAAGATAAATTTCGCCGATGCGGAACTGCGCTTCGATTGCGTCCTCGAAGTGGGGGCTGCTGGGATATCTTTGCACCAGGAAGCTAAAGGATTCCGCTGCCGGCGTGTAATCGTGCACTTGCTCTTGCAATTGTGCGCAGCGATAAAGTGCGCCCGGAGCGAGGGCATCTTTGGGGTGACGTTTGAAGAGGGTTTTGTAGGCCTTGATCGCGCGTTTGGGATTGCCGTCCTTTTCGGCAGTTTCTCCAATCTTAAACAACTCCGCAGCATTCCCGCTGATTTCCTCCTCGCCCGGGGATACGTACTCCGGTTTTTGACCCGGCTTGAAAATGACAGACGCCTCGCCGGATTGGGACAAAAGCAATGCAGCGGCCGTAAGGACTAGAATAGCGCGAATAACGAATTGCATTCGGTGGGGCAGCGTAGTTGAGTTATGAGGCCAGTCAAGTTCCAGCAGTGCGAACCACCCGCAGCCGGCCGCCACATTTCCGGAACTTCGGCATTGCCAATTTCATTTGAATCTTACCGATCAGCAAAAGATACGCATCGGCTCGTGTGCGTGGAGCTTCAACGATTGGCGGCGCGTTTTCTATCCTCCGGAATTGCCGGAATCTCGCTGGCTGGAATTCTACGCCAACTATTTTCCGGCTATTGAAGTCGACACGACTTTTCATGCTGTTCCGGCGGACGACACAGTACGTCGCTGGGTGGAAATGACTCCTGCAACGTTTCGTTTCACCTGCAAGCTTCCCCGCCACATCACACATGTGTGCCGGCTGCGAGATTGTGCACCCGAACTGAGCGCATTTCTCCGCGCGATTGAACCACTCGCAGCCAAGCTTCAAGTAATCCTTGTCCAGCTTCCGCCGTCCTTCGTGCCACGCGATGGAAAGCCGGCGCTACGCAAATTTCTCGCGCAATTGCCGCGGGATTTTCGGTTCGCGATTGAGTTTCGTCACGCGGGATGGCACCGGCCGCAATTCATTCGCCTGGTGGAAAAGTATCGAATTTGCTGGGTTTGGGCCGATACCACTCCGCTGAACGAGCGAAATCTTGCGCCGTTCGAATTTCTGCCGTGCACGACAGACTTCCTGTATCTGCGCTTACTGGGGGATTACGCGACGAAATATGATGTTGATGGCGGTCACGTGCACCGCTACGAAAAACTCCTTTGGAAACGCGAAGCTGCTTTGGAAAGCTGGTCGCTTCGCATAGAGCGACATCTTGCCGGCGTGCGCAACGTCTGGGCATTCGCCGGCAACCACTTCGAAGGATTTGCGCCCGAAACCTGCCAACGCCTTGCGCAACGCCTG
This sequence comes from Candidatus Udaeobacter sp., assembly GCA_036270025.1. Lineage (GTDB taxonomy): Bacteria > Verrucomicrobiota > Verrucomicrobiia > Chthoniobacterales > UBA10450 > Udaeobacter. Next base: position 10,761 of record DATBDI010000339.1, read on the forward strand.
GGCTTCACCGTCCGGCTGCCTGCCGAAACAGAACAGGCGTTCTCGAGCGAGGCACGGGCCCAGCTTGATCTCCAATTATGATCGTAGCTGCGTGCATTTGTGCCTCTCGAAAATGCAGACCTGGCGAATCCCAAAATTCGTCATCCGTTGCGCCAGCCGTGAAAAATTCTCGCCAAGTTGCACATGTGAGTGCGCATCCGAGGCGGTGGTAAAAGGGATCGCCTTCTCCATGGCAAGTTCAATGATTCTGTCGCCGGGATAAGCTTCGTTGACCGGCTTGCGCCAGCCAGCAGTGGAAAGCTCGATTGCCAGACCTCGCGCACGAATGAAATCGAGTGTTTCATTCACCAAATTGCCGACGTCCGCGTGCGGTAGATGACCGTGGATTTTAATCAGATCGAGATGGGCAAGGCAATCGACCAGACCGCTCGCCGCGATTTCGCGAACGCGCCGGAAGTAATCGGCGTACATCTCATCGACATCGCGGTCTTCGAATTGCGCGGCGCCATTCGGCACGGTGTCGAACATCTCATCGGCGCGATCGAGAAAATGAACTGAGCCGAGCACAAAATCGAGCTTGTCCCAATGGTTCTCAACCCAATCTCGACCAGCCGCCGAGTGAACCGGGTCGTTGTCGAGCTCGATCCCGGCGCGGATCCGCAAATCAGGATTTTTTTCGCGCAAACGATCAATCTCGCCGAAGTCTACTCCCGCGTGATAACGGTCGTGATCCGTAAAGGCGATGTCAGTGAGACCTGATTTGCGCGCCGAATCGGCCCAGGGCTGAAGCAAGGCCTGTGTGTACAGTTGCACCCGATGTCCCTGTGGATGCGTGTGGTAATCGGAGAAGAGTTGATAATTTTTGGTTGATAGTTGATCGACCGGCACAATTTGACTCCGTCTATTATCAGCTCCGAACTGCCTCAGGGCACGGCCAGAAATTTTTGGCGGATTCGCAGCTCGGGATATTGGGGAAAAAAAGCTTCGGCAACAAAGACCTTGTTCGGCGTCAGCTCGCGCGTCGCAATCGTTTCGTTGTACTCAACCCGTTCCTGTGGGTTGATTAGAATTGTAGCCGGTTTTTCGGTAATAGCATGATTGTCTGACCATCTTGCGAGGATCTCTCCCGCAGAATCCATGAGGTAAATCTCGATCCGCTGATTTGTCGCAAAATCGAGCGCGACGGGACGCTTGGAGAGGTTTGCCACAGTCACTTTCACTGTGATCTGACGAACTTCGGAGAGTTTTACCGTTTGTGGAGTAATCTGTAGATCGAGAGCAAGCCCGCGCAATCGCGGATCTTTGTATTGAGGTAATACCTCGGGAGAAAACGGGTGAAGAATACGGCTGAACCAGCCGCGTCGGCGCGCAGGCGTAGTCGTCGGCGCGGTCTCCTGGCCGAACAAAGCTTGGGCCACGACAACCATTACGAAAACTAAAAGAATGAGGCGCGTCATGAACGGGCTAAACAGCCCAAAAGTTTTCGGGGTTGCAAAATTCATGTCAAACCCTTTATCAAGCGGCATGAAGACTCTCTGTGTAATCGCGTTATGCCTGCTTTTTGCGTTGCCCGACGGCTTTGCGAAGCAACGGCATTGCACTTTCCGAGTCCACGCACAAGCGAACCAGCGGGACACAGAGGTATTCGCCACATCTGTTCGTCCAGAGATATCAGGCAAGGATCTGAGCATCGAGAAAATGCCCTGGATTTCGGAGCACGACGTGACGGCGTTTTCTCCTTACCCAGCCCAGAATGGGACTTACGGCGCGCTGATTCAGCTCGACGGGCACGGCCGCACTGTGCTCGATACCCTGAGCGTTGAGCGTCGGGGGCGTCTGCTTTTTGTGTTTGTTAACGGTCGACTGATTACAGCGCTGCAAATCGACAAGCGAGTCTCCGACGGCAAGATCTATGTCCCCGCGGGGTTAACGGCTACTGACATCGACTTGATGAAGAAAAGCTGGCGTTTAATCGGCCAACAAAAACGGCAATCTCATTAGCGGACGATGCGCTTAGTCATTACAACAGCCGTGCTTGGTGTTTTCTGGTTAACGCTAATGCCGGCCCATGCTCTCGACCTTGCGCTGCCAACGGACAATGACGCACTCTTCTCAGATAACGGCGCCGCATTTTACCAGTACGTCGAGCGCGATTATAAAGGCGAGAAATCGACGCCGTGGCAGGGTGGTCAATATGGTTTTGTGCGCGATGCAACCGACACGGGGGCGGGCACCGTTTTCACCCGCTTCCATGAAGGGATAGATATTCGTCCGGTTCGCAGGGATGCTCACGGCGATCCCCTGGATGAAATTCGCGCAATCGGCGACGGAAAGGTCGTCCACGTGAACGCCGTGGCCGGTTACTCGAACTATGGAAAATACATAGTGATCGAGCACCGCTGGGACGGTTCGAACTACTACAGCTTATACGGACACCTCAGTTCGATGTTGGTGCAGCCCGGTGCCACCGTCACCCGTGGGCAGCCCATTGCTGTCATGGGTTATACCGGAGTGGGGATAAACCAGGAGCGCGCACATCTCCATTTGGAACTAGATCTGATGTTCAGCCGTGAGTTCGACTCGTGGTACAGCACATTTTTCAGAAATGATCCCAACCACAACGGCATCTACAATGGCATGAACCTCGCCGGCCTCGATGTCGCCCGGCTGTTTCTTGCGCTGCGCAAGAACCCGGCACTGACGATTCCCGAATTTCTAAATGGCGAAGAGACGTTCTACAAGGTCGCCTTGCCAAGATCGCGGCACTTCGATTTGTCGCGCCTTTATCCGTGGATGCTCGCGGCGGGCAAAGAGAAATCATCGTGGGAGGTGTCTTTCGCTCGATCCGGTGTTCCGCTGAAAATCGAACCAAGCGACCGGCGTGTGACGCAGCCCGAGGTAAGCTATGTCAAGAAAAGCTCAATCAATTACTCGTACCTGACTCGTGACATTGTTTCCGGTCGCGAAGGAAACGCGCACCTCACGAATTACGGCAGCCAGCTGATGCGACTTCTGATTTGGCCGCAGTGAGACGTGGATCCGAATCAGCACGACGTTGGCGTGCCTTGTGCCAGCGCTACTCCATGCGGAATTGCGCCTTGTACGAAGCCGAGACATTCCACCGCGCCACTCGGTTTGCCGGGTAGCGCGATCACCAGAGAGTGATCGACAATTGCGGCAAGGCTGCGGGACAAAATGGAATTTGGCGTGATCCTCATCGATTGCGCGCGCATGATTTCACCGAACCCCGGCAGTTCGACGCGCATAATCTCGCGGACCGCTTCCGGTGTAACATCCCGCGGACCGATTCCGGTCCCGCCGGTGGTCAGGATGAGACCGCAGCCTTGTTTCGAAAATGAACGAACCGCCTCCTGAATTCGCATTGCGTCATCGGGCACGACTGCTTCGGCGAGCACGTTCCAGCCGGTTTTTTGCGCCACGTCTTTCAACGCCGGTCCGCCGAGGTCTTGGTAATCGCCAGCACTGGCGCGATCCGAGATGGTGATAATGCCTACTTGTATTTGCATGCTCTAACAATCGGCACCCGTACGAGCCCTGTCATCCTGAGCGCAAGCGAAGGACCTCACGCAGCTCGAACGATCACACTCACTGATTTGTGTGAGGAAAACGGTAGTGGCGGGGTCCCCCACCGTCTCCAACTCAGGATGACAGAAAAACACTACATCTACACACTACGCTTCGTCTTGTTCACTAATCGCACATCATAAATCTGCATTTGTTTATCGACCGCCTTGCACATGTCGTAAATCGTCAGCAGCGCGACACTCACACCAACGAGCGCTTCCATCTCGACTCCGGTCTGGGCAATTGTCTGAGCGATGCATTTCACCTCCGCGCCTTTGTTCGACATTCCGACGTCCACTTTGACGTCTGAGAGTGGCAGAGTGTGACAAAGCGGGATTAGGTGCGCTGTTTGTTTCGCCGCCTGAATACCGGCAAGCCTTGCAGTCGCGAAGACATTGCCTTTGGCAATTTGGTCTTTTAAAATCAGATCGAGCGTCTCACCTCGAAGCCGGATCTTCCCCACAGCAACAGCTCTTCGCGCGCTCATCGCTTTGCCCGATACGTCGACCATCTGCGCACGGCCGTCGCCGCTGATGTGAGTGAGCCGTGGCATGCGTCAGCCACCGATCGCGATCATCCTGCGATTCGGCTGGTAATTATTCCGAAAATCGTGCTGCTCCGGTTTTCGATCGACAACATCAACGAAGAATTGTCTAAGCTCCTCATCACTCGCGCCCGCCCTGAGCGGCGTCATAACGTCGAACTCCAGATGGCTGCCAAGACAAGGGCGCAGTTTCCCGTCGCACGTGAGGCGGAGTTTGTTGCAGCTTTCGCAGAAATGCAGGTTTGTCATCGCGCCGATAAACCCGATACGCTGGCTGCGCCCGGGAATCTGGTAGTAGGTGGCCGGACCATTGGTCCGAAATTCCGTTTCCGGAATCAGATTCCCATAGCAGGATTCAATCAGGCGCTTCGCTTCCAAAACCGACATGAAATTATCTTCATCGAGAACATCGGTAGTGCTCACGGGCATCATCTCGATGAAGCGCAAAATTAAACCTCGCGCTCCGGCGAATTCTATTAGTGGGATCAGCTGGTCCTCGTTGCGGCCCCGCATCAGCACTGTGTTCAGTTTGATTTGGTCGAAGCCTGCGTCGATGCCTGCGTCGATTCCACCGAGAACTTGTTCGTGGAAGTCGCGGCCCGTTATGTGCGCGTACATTTCTCGATCCAGCGTGTCGAGCGAAACATTTATCGAGTTCACACCGGCATCCCGCAACGCAGCAGCCATCGTTTGGTTCGGCGCGATCTGACGTCCGAGCAATGTCCCGTTTGTGGACAGACCAATGCTCTTGATTCCCGAAATCTCAGGAATGCAGCGAACGAACCCGACGACGTCACGGCGCGTCAGCGGTTCGCCGCCGGTGACTCGCACTTTCGAGACGCCTAGATCAGCGGCGATTCGAATGAGTCGCAACGTTTCTTCGAAGGTAAGGATTTCCTCGCGCGGCAGCCATTCCTGCAACTCCTGCGGCATGCAATAAGTGCAGCGCTCATTACAACGGTCCGTGATCGACACGCGCAGATAGGAAATCCGGTGGCCGTAACGATCCTCCATGCAACTCCATGTTAACGACACCACGACATCGAATCAAGGAGCGGGCGCAATTGACTCGATATACCGCGGAAGTATCATCGTACGCATGGAGCGGCCGTTCCTCTCGAATGCCCTGGGGTTCGGGATGGCAGCGACAGTGTCATTTTTCGTCGGTTGTGTTAGTACGCAATCGCGCATTTCCAACAATCCGGAAATGTACCAGCGCCTCTCGGCGACGGACCAGGCACTGGTCAGCCAGGGACAGATCCGCCGCGGCATGAGCATGGACGCGGTATGGTTGGCCTGGGGTACACCAGAGCAAAAGATCCCGGCCGACGTGCGCGGTGGCGCGGGCGAAACCTGGGTGTACCTGCGTTACGCCACACCTCCGAGTTACGGGGGCCCGTACTATTACGGCCCTTTTGACTGGTCCTACATCCCGCCAAAGTTCCCCTACCCTTCTAAAGGGGTCACCTTTTCCAACGGCAGAGTCGTTTACTTCCGGAACTTGCCGACCCCGCCACCTTACGGCTGGTAGACAATTTCGTTCTCATTCTGCGGGCAGTCGAATCAGTTTAGCGGCGCGCCGGAATGGTTGACTGGCTAACGCGACCAGTTATGATCGGCAAAAATGAGGCGTCATTTCTCTCTGAAGGCGCTAACATTTGGCCTGGCCGCGGGCGGATTGTTTGTTGCCGGTTGTGCCACGCCGGAAACGCGAATTTCAGAGCATCCTGACCTTTACCACAGCCTTTCACCAAGCGACCAGGCGCTGGTAACTCAGGGGCAGATTCGGCCCGGCATGTCCAGGAATGCAGTTTGGCTGGCATGGGGTTCATCTGACCAAAAAATTCTTGGAAATATCAGGGGCCGTCCGACAGAAACGTGGATCTACGTTTACTACTCCAGCTACCCTTATTACCCGTACTATGGTCCCTATGATCCGTACGGTCCCGGTATCGGCTACAGCCTCGGATATACAACTGTCAGCACCACAAAAGAAACCGTGCACCGTCACGGCGATCGAACTTATGTGTTCTTTGGAAGTCCGTTTTACGATCCATTCTTCTACTCGGTTCCGGTGAGCATCCCGTACCCCGGCAAGGTGGTGACTTTCTCCAGGGGCAGGGTCGTGTCGTTTCAGTACCTGGCACCGAATTAGGCTTTGCGAAAAATTCTTTCGCGTTCTGCCAGCGGATGAATCACTTTAGCGTTCCGCGTCAGCATGGCTTACCGCTCATTTCGGCATTTCGTCGATGCTCTTGAAAAACAGGGCGAACTGAAACGCGTCGCTATCCCTGTCGACACTGATCTGGTGATCGCCGAGTGGGCGGACCGCGAAATGAAATCGCCCGGCGGCGGCAAAGCGTTGTTGTTTGAGCAACCGATTGCCGACGGCAAAAAATCGGAATTTCCAGTCGTGATCAACACAATGGGATCGCGGCGGCGCATGGCGCTTGCGCTACAGGTAGGCGACATCGAAGACGTCGCACGCGAGATTCAATTGATTCTAAAGGCGAAACCGCCCACGGATCTTCGCGAAGGCTGGAGTCTGCTGAAGCAAGGTATTCACCTGCTCCACGCCCGTCCGAAATCAGTACGCGAGGCTGCTTGCCAGGAGGTTGTGCACAAAGTCGGGAATGACGATGGGTTCTCCCTGCGTGATCTTCCGATCCTAAAATGCTGGCCAAAAGACGGCGGCCGTTTCATTACCCTACCCAATGTGCATACGCGCGATCCCGAAACAGGCGCGCGCAACGTCGGCGTCTACCGGATGCAGGTGTACGACGAGCGCACCGCCGGAATGCACTGGCAACTTCACAAGGTTGGTGCGCGGCACGGCAAGCGTTATTACGAGCGCCGTGAACGCATGCCGGTTGCGGTCACGGTCGGCGGAGATCCCGTTTACACGTTCGCTGCAACGGCGCCGTTGCCGGATGGGTTGGACGAACTGTTTTTTGCTGGCTTCCTGCGAAGAAAATCAATTGAGCTTGTTCGCTGCAGGACCATCGACCTCGACGTTCCAGCGGACGTGGACTTTGTTCTCGAAGGTTACGTGCAACCTGGCGAGATGCACCCGGAGGGGCCCTTTGGCGATCATACCGGATTTTACACCGCGATTGAAGACTACCCGGTTTTCCATTTGACCGCGATCACGCACCGGCGCGACCCGATTTATCCCACCACCATCGTCGGCAAACCGCCAATGGAAGATTATTACATTGGCGACGCTTGTGTGCGGATTTTGCTTCCAGTGTTCAAAATGAACTTCCCGGAGATCGTCGACATGAGCTTGCCGCCCGAAGGTGTGTTTCACAACCTGGTGTTTGTGAGCATCCGCAAGCAGTACCCCTACCAGGCATTTAAGGTCATGCACGGGCTCTGGGGAATGGGGCAGATGATGTTCAGCAAATATATCGTAGCAGTGGACGAAGATTGCGACGTGCACGATACGCGGGAGGTTCTTTTCCGGCTGTGCGCGAATACTGATCCGGCGCGCGACACGACAATCATCAAAAACCCGAGCGATTCGCTCGATCATGCTCCCAGCGAGCAAAACATCGGTTCACACATGGGATTTGACGCCACTAGAAAGTTGCCCGGCGAAAATTATCAGCGCCCCTGGCCGGAGTTACTAAAAATGACTGACGAAATCCGAGCGGTAGTGGATAAACTGCAAGCGCAAACTGGCTAAAACAGCGTACGCGGTCTGCGTACTGTAGCCACGGCCCCCTTGCGGGCCGTCTCAGCAGTAACACTCACTCCAGGTCGACCGGCCGCAGGCCGGTGGCTACAGGAATGATCATTAGGGTTTCCTAAAAAGCCGACCCGTATCAACGTCGCGCGTCAGACCACCCGGCGGTACTCCACGCAAATCGTAGACGCGTCCTGTATACGGGCTGTGGTAAAGGCCAGGCGTACCGGCGGGACGCGCAAAAGGATAACCGCCGGGAGGCGGTGGACCATACCCGGCCGCTTGATTTTCCTGGATAATTTTGCCGGTCAGTGCGCCTGCGGCAGCGCCTGCCGCTGCGCCAATTGACGCAGCGCGTGCGTTACCGGTTGCCGCACCGCCGATAATCGCGCCGGTCGCAGCACCCCATGCTGCGCCTTGCCCAACGGGAGTGTCGCAGGAAGTAAGAAGACAAGAACTCAGAATAATGCCCGCCGCAGCAATTTCCCTTTTCATGATGCCAGACCCGTTCGCGCATTAAATCGCGCTGGCCCGCAGATGTTGCGGGTACCGTCTCAAGACAGCCCTTAGCCGGCCGAACCTGTTCTAGGGATATACAAATACTTTCTTTGCACGCACATCGAGCACTAGCCCGCCATGTGCAACCTTTGAGCAGTCATACTGTTGATATGGCGGATATGGGCTCGATACAACTCCCGAAGGATCATGCGGACTACGATTTCCCGGTGGATAGTGGCCGCCTGGTGCCGCATATTTTTTGTCCGCATCTGCCTTAGTGATCGCGGTCGCCGTCATGACCGGGTGGCTCGTTCGGGAATCAACTGCATCCCTCCCTCCTTGCGCGTACAAACTCGTCCCCAGCACAAACAGCCCAGTTACAACTGCTGACAGAATTTTCAGTGAATTTGCTTTCATATTCTTTAGTAAGATTTCGCAATCGGGAAGTCAGACGGATGTCCGTCGCGGCGGATTCAAAAAAGATTTGAAGAGTTCCGCGGCGATCCGACCTGCCTTCTCTGTCTTGCTTAGCTGGTAATCTTTTTCAAAGACACGAAACTTGTCCAGCTCAATTCGCCGGAGCAAACCGCGGTAAACTGAAGCCATGATTTCCGCCGGCGTCATCGCTCTCCGATCTTCAGTGGGCAGAGCCGTGGCTGCATTGGCGAAGAATTGACGCGCCCGCTGCGCCTCGAACTCCATCAATTGAACAAAGCGCTCGTTGTAATGCCGCTGCATCATCTCGGTCTCGGAATAATGGAATCGCGCCAGATCTTCCTGCGGAAGATAAATCCGGCCATTCTGCATATCCTTCCCGACGTCACGAATGATATTTGTCATCTGCAACGCCAGCCCGAGCTCGACCGCATACTGCTTGCAGCGCGGATTTCGATATCCAAAGATCTCGATGCTCACCAGTCCCACTGCACTAGCGACGCGATAACAATAAACGCGCAGCGCTTCAAAGGTGGCGTAGCGCCGGATGCTTAAATCCATTTCTACTCCGGCGATGATTTCCTCCAGCATGGCTGCGGGAAGCGAATATTTCGCCATCAACTGTCTTATATCGCGGGCAAGCGGCGGCTCGTCTGGAGTCGCCGTCTGGAGCATCTGGCGCCATGCAGTCAGCCGCGTTTGTTTTTCCACAACGCTCAACTGTGCAGAATCGGCGATATCGTCGACCACGCGGCAGAATGCGTAGAAAACAGTAATGTCGCGTTTCCGCTCCGGCCCTAACGAAATAAATGCGAGCGCGAGGTTCGATTTGCTCTGACGCGTGATCTTCGCAGCGTTCACGTTCGCTGTCCCGCAAACCGGGTTCTCAATATTGAATCCATTTCTCCTGTTGTATGCGGCGGGTCTCGCATTGGCGAAATAGACACACCCAGGAAGCCAAAAGCCAGCCCGTTACTAACCCGCGCACAACAGCAAAACTGAATTTCCAGAGGAATAGCGCGCCCAGCCGGTCAGCAATCGCGCCCCGCATAATGGCATCGCAGAGCATGATCGCAAAAAAATGCACCGTGCAAATGATGAGGAACCAGCCGAGACGTCCTGGGTTTTGGCGCACAAACTGCGCATGCGCACGCATCGCTTCGACCAATGTTTCGTTATGGAGCGCCAGCGAAATTTGGACTGAACAAAACGCAACGATCAAACCGCTCATCAGAACTCGCGCAAGAGGCAGGTAATCCAGTACGCCGGGAATATTCGTGAAGTAAGCGAGGACAAGTGGCAGCCGAACGATCAGCGTGCTGACTGCAACGACGATGCCGGCCCATTCCAACACGTAGCTAAACCGCCGCATGGCAAAGCGGAACAGTTCTCCCTCTTCAAAGCTAACGCCTTTGGTCCAAGCGAGGCAGACCGTGATCAGATATACCTGGACATAAACGCCAAGGAGATATTCAAAAATGAATGCGATCGCATCCACAGTGGCCGAGATCCGCAGCAGCCCGGCCGCCGGAACCATGCCGCTCCACTCTGGTAATCGCCAGAACACAAGCGGCTTCACGAGCGATGCCAACGCGCTCAGTAGCAGAAGGAGATAAATGAGGTGCCCCCAGAAGCGGTAACGTTTCCACAGCGCGCGAACCAGCGCACCGTGCAAGCCGCGCCAGTTGATCAGCATGAATACTGCGGCAATCACCGAGAGCGGGTAGGTGGTCGTAGCATTGTCGAAAATTCCTGCAACGCCCTCGAGGGACGGCAACGGCGTTTCCTTCCATACGTCCGAAAATCGCGGCCAGTACCAGCGAGCTGGCGAAGCCAGTTCACCGAAGTCGAGATCAGACCAACTCCGAATCGGCGTGAATGTAAGAAATTGGAAAACAAAATAGCCAAACCCCAGCGCAGCAAATGTGATCCAGATTCGATTGTAGCGCCCGAGACAGCGAAAACCGTCCCCGAGCGCTCCCCTGACCGGGTTCAAGAGCATTACCAACGCGTAGCCACCGCAGAGCCCCAGTAGCGGATACACGCGCGGCAAGTGACGCCACATCTCAGCAAACAATCGTCCGGTAGGGCGCGAGCGCCGAACACGAACGGACGGCCTCCCGCAATTGCGGGATCCCTGCCAGTTGTAAAATCATCTAGCGAATCAGCCCCCAGTGCGGATAAAAGGGCCAGTACACAAGTAATCCTCGCCCAACCAGGTTTTCATCGGGCACAGTGCCCCAGTAACGGCTGTCATAGCTGTTATAGCTGTTATCGCCGAGGGCGAAATACCGGTTGCGCGGCACCGTGAACGGCTGATCAGGCTTCGACAGGAACTTGTTGCCGAGCGCATAACCGCGATACGGCGCTCGCGCCAACATCACGCGTTCAAAGCCGTAACCCTCGGCCTTTTTGCCGTTGATGTAGAGAAACGGCGGATCAATGCGCAACTGGTCGCCAGGCAGACCGCCCAACCGTTTGATGTAAAAAGGCGGCCCCGCGACGGGGTCCTCGCGAATGTCAGGAATGTCATTTGTCCTGAAGACAAAAACATCGCCGTTATGCGGCTTAACGAAGTTGTAGCTGAATTTATCGACGAACACCTGGTCGCCTGTGTCGATTGCGCCCCTGGCAACGACTTCATCGCGGTGAATGACGCGACCCGGTAAAACATTGAAGTCATGCGCCAGCGTCTCCGGCGCCGCGTAAACGAGAAAGTTTTGTCGCTGGCAGACCAATCGCGAAAACGTGAAAAAGAAGAGCACCTTTTTCGGCACGATCTCGAAAATCTGATCGTCCTCGCGCGATACTACGTTGATGTAATTACGACCCAGCGCGACGAACTCGCCGATCTGAGTGAGAAAACTCGGCGGCGGATCCGCCATGGGACGGCCGATGATCCCGTTTAAAGTCGGTTGCATGGACCCGGTGGGAATCTTAAACGGCTGCAAAAAGTACGAGCGAATACCCACCGCCACAACGATGGCGACCAGAATCACCTCGCAATTCTCTCGCCAGTGCGATTCCCATGTCACCGGCGTCAACTTGTGCAGTGTTTTGTCGAGTGCGTCTGCTGTGCCGTGAATTCTCTCACGATCTCTGTCGCGCAACGCGGACTTGAGCTCCTTCATTCCGGTCACGATTTGTTCGCGATCGGAGGCGCTAAGCAGGTCGGCCTTGTAGCGCAGATATTTGCGGGCATGCCGCAACAGCAATCGGCTGTGTTTGATGTGACGTGGTGTGAACATGATTAAGAATGACGAAGCACGAATGTCGAATGACGAAACAATGACGAAGCACGAATGTCGAAGACGGCAAGCTCCGATCGCAAGCCACCGCCTGATTCGTCATTCGTCATTCGGATTTCTTTCGTCATTCGTCATTCGGAATTCGTCATTGTGCCGTTCGTAACTCCATAAAGGGTTCCTATCGCCCTCCTGTCATTCCGAGCGGAGCGAAGCGCAGTCGAGGAACCTCTCATCGCGAGAGTCATTGGGCCTTCAACACCTCAATAAACGCTTCCTGAGGAATATTGATCTTCCCGATGCTTTTCATCCGTTTCTTTCCTTCCTTCTGTTTCTCGAGCAATTTGCGCTTACGCGTAATATCGCCGCCGTAGCATTTCGCGGTCACGTTTTTCCGTAACGCTGAAACGCTTTCGCGCGCAATAATTTTCCCGCCAATGGCTGCCTGGATCGCGACCTGATACAGTTGTCGCGGGATCACTTCTTTGAGTTTGGCCGCCAACTGCCGTCCGCGCGCCTCGGCACGGTCTTTATGCACGATCGTCGAAAACGCGTCGACCGGTTCGCCGTTGACCAGCACATCCAGCTTCACCAACTTCGCAGCGCGATACCCGGCATGGTCGTAATCCATCGAACCGTACCCGCGCGTGGTGCTTTTTATCTTATCGTTGAAATCAACCAGAATTTCGTTGAGCGGCAGTTCACAATGCAACATCACGCGGCGTGTATCGAGCGATTCGGTGCGTTCCATGTGGCCGCGTTTTTCGAGAATCAATTGCAGGATGTCACCGATGTTTTCATTCGGGCACAGCACGTATGCCTCCACGATCGGCTCCCGAATCTCCTGGATCATGCTCGGGTTGGGCAGATGCGCCGGGTTATCGATCAACATCTTGTCGCCTCGCGTGGTGACCACTTCATACACGACGCTGGGACTCGTCGCGATGATGTCCATGTTGTATTCGCGCCGGAGCCGTTCCTGGATGATCTCCATGTGAAGCAGCCCGAGGAATCCGCAGCGAAACCCGAAGCCGAGCGCGACTGAACTTTCCGGTTGATAAACAAATGCCGCGTCGTTCAGGCGCAGCTTACCGATCGCAGTTTTCAAGTGTTCGAAATCGCCGGTATTGATCGGATAAATCCCGCTGAATACCATCGGATGAATTTCCTGAAAACCGGAAAGCGGTTCGCGCGCGGGTTGTCGCTGGTCTGTGATAGTGTCGCCGATCTTGATGTCGGCGGTCGATTTGATGTTGGCGATGAAGTAGCCGACGTCGCCCGGGTTCAAGTTTTCCTGGGCACGCATCTTCGGTGTAAACACGCCAACCTCCTTGATCTCGTGTCGCGCGTTGTTGCTCATCAACATGATGCCGTGGCCCGCTTCTACAGTTCCGGAAACCACGCGCACGTACCCCACTACGCCGCGGTACACGTCGAACACAGAATCAAAAACCAGAGCGCGCAGCGTTTCGTCACGCGGCGACTGCGGCGGCGGAATGCGCTTGACGACTGCCTCCAGGATCTCTTCGATGCCGATCCCCATCTTGGCGCTGGCTTCGATCGCTTCCTCGGCAGGAATCGCAAGGATTTCTTCCAATTGCCGCCGCACCGCGGCTACATCAGCATTCGGCAGATCAATTTTGTTGATGACCGGAATAATCGTGAGCCCTTGTTTGTGAGCGAGATGAACGTTCGCCACCGTTTGCGCCTCCACGCCCTGCGCCGCATCAACCACGAGTAACGCGCCCTCGCACGCCGCGAGACTGCGCGAAACTTCATAGGCAAAATCGACATGCCCCGGCGTGTCGAGCAGGTTGAGCTGGTAATCCTGGCCGGATTTGCTGCCGTACCGCATCGTCACCGGATGCGCTTTGATTGTGATTCCCCGTTCCCGCTCAAGGTCCATTGAGTCGAGCAGCTGATCCTGCCTTTCCCGCTCTTGGATGGTGCCCGTGCGCTCGAGCAACCGGTCCGACAACGTTGTCTTCCCGTGATCGATGTGCGCGATGATGCAGAAATTGCGCGTGAACTCAATCGCCATGAAAGCGCCACTATGCGAGTGCCGCGCTTTTGGGTCAATCGGCTCCGCTCTTGTCATTCCGAGCGAAGTCGAGGAATTTCCAATCGTGATATCCAACAGGCATCATTTCAGAAACAAGCGGACGCGAAGCGCCTGGTGAGGGTGTCCCCTATTTTTCTTCCTTCATCTTGAGGTAAGCGCGAGAAAGGAAATCCGACACTGCAACGCTGGCAAAAATTGCACCGAACAACCGCGTGACGCGCGGCGCAAACACGAGTCCGAAGCCGAGCGCTGTCGCGCACCATGGCGCCATGCAGTACGGACACGAAATCAAATTGCCGATGCCGCGCTGTATCCCGCAGCCGCGCGGTTCCTCTTCCACTTCGCCCGCGCCAGCACTGCAAATGTAACTGACAAACGGCGCGCGCAGCACGCCAGTGATCCGGTCCCTGGCGACGATGCGACTCAACTTGTGTGTTGCTACTGCGAGCAACGCCAGGTCGAGCGCGCCGAACTTTCGCGGCAAGCGATCCTGATCCACAGCCACGCGCGTCAACAGAGTAACGCTCGCAAGATAGAACGCCAGCATCGCGCCATACTCGGCCAGCAATTGTTCCTCGCATTCTTCTTTTTCTGCGGTCCGTTCTCCGTATTTCTCGATTGAAAAGTCAGCGCGTTCTTCGGTCTGGTTAGGTAATGGTTCGTTCACACAACTAGATCGAAAAACATTGACTCATGGGCTGTAGTGTCCGCTGTCCTCAGCGGAAGTTGCATACACCGCATGGTGAATGCGCTCGGGAAAGCGCACGCTACAGCACAGCAAACTTCTGCGCGCCTGCGCGTGCAAAGCTATTAGGTCGGCTTAACGAAAACCAACGATGCTATAGATGAGGCCGAGCAATCCGCTGCCCAACACCACCGGGACAATGCTCCATTTCCATCTAAGCATGCCGACAAATGCGATCGCGCATACGACCGCAGCAAACCAATCGATACGTCTGCCCGGCGGAAAAATCACGTGCAACCCAAACCAGATCGCGAGATTCAAAATCACGCCGACAACCGCAGCCGTCACCGTCGAAAGAGCCGCAGTGAGCGACTGGTACCCTCGGAGTCTCTCGATGTACGGCGCACCGAGAAAAATCCAGAGGAAGCACGGCACGAACGTCACCCACGTCGTGATGAGGGCGCCAAAAGTAGCAGCAACCAACGGCGGCAGATTACCGGGTTGGTGCCAACCGCCGAGGAATCCAACAAATTGCAGCACCATGATGAGCGGACCGGGCGTGGTTTCCGCGAGACCGAGGCCATCGAGCATCTGTCCGGGTCCAAGCCAATGATAATTTTCGACCGCCTGCTGCGAAACGTACGGAAGCACTGCGTATGCACCGCCGAAAGTGACCAGTGCAGCTTTACTGAAGAAAATGCCTTCGCGGAAAATCGTGTGCTGCCTCCCCAAAAAAATGCCAGCCAGCACGATGGGCGCCCACCAAAGCGAGATCCCGATTGCGCAAATTAGCAGACCCCGCGCGACTGTTGGTTGCGCAACGTACAAGCTACTCGTCGATGCTGCCCCGGTCTCATCGCTGACGGGAATTAGCCGATCCGAAATCTTTGAGGCGACAAATCCCAAAATGCCCGCGGTTATGATGATTACGGGAAACGGCACGCGGAAAAAATAGATCGCTACAAATGCCGCGACGGCGATCAGCCACATCACGACGTTGCGCAAAGCTCGCCGGCCGATTCGAATCACCGCTGCCGCCACGATCGCGAGCACCGCCGGCTTCAGTCCATAAAAGATTGCAGCGACCCACGCAACGTTGCCGTACGCAACGTAGACGTAGCTAAGCGCCCAGAGGATAAAGATTGAGGGAAAAACAAACAGCGCGCCGGCGACGATGCCGCCGCGGATTCTGTGAAGCAGCCAGCCGATATAGATCGCCAGTTGTTGTGCCTCGGGACCGGGCAGCAACATGCAGAAATTCAGTGCGTGAAGGAAGCGCGCTTCATCGATCCATTTCCGTCGCTCGACTAATTCGCTGTGCATGATGGCGATCTGGCCACTTGGTCCGCCAAAGGAGATGAAGCCCAGCTTGAGCCAAAATCGCAGCGCCTCAGCAAACGATGGCGCGGCGGGTGTCATTGCGCTCGGTGACATACGACAAAGTGGGCGGCTTGGATTCTGGTCAACGTTACGTGCCACGGCGAGCATTGAATTTCGAACGATATAAGAACGCGAAGAGTCAAAAACTAAACATGAAAACGAAACATCTACTCACAGTAGCAGCGGTTAGCGCTGGCCTGGCGTTCGGCGTTGCCGCGCAGGCGGGGGAAAAGAAACACGAAGAGCACAGCATTAGCAGCACGGACGTCCCTGCTGCGGTGCAGCAAGCTGCCCAGGCAGAAGC
>DATBDI010000340.1:0-2028 GCA_036270025.1 Candidatus Udaeobacter sp.
TCCAAATAAAAGTGCAAATTGTGCAGCGTGATCAAACGAAGGCCGAGAATTTCTTCTGCCTTAATCAGGTGACGAATGTAGCCACGTGAGAATTCGCGGCAGGCGGGACACGCGCAGTTTTGTTCTATCGGATTTTTGTCGAACGCGAACTCTGCATTCTTCAGATTGAGCGTACCCGTCGCAGTAAACGCCGTTCCATTTCGGGCGAGGCGCGTCGGCAGCACGCAATCGAACATGTCGATACCGCGCGCGATCATCTCCAGCATTTGCGGCGGCGTGCCCAGGCCCATCGCGTAACGCGGTTTGTCCAGGGGTAAAAATGGTTCGGCCCATTCAACCGCTCGCATCATTTCCTCTTCAGGTTCGCCCACGCTGACTCCGCCAATCGCGTAGCCGTCGAAACCAAGCTCAACAATTGCCTGTGCACTTTGCTGGCGCAGATCCTCAAACGTGGCGCCCTGGACGATGCCGAAAAGCATTGAATCGGCGAATCGGTGAGCCGGCGAATCGGTGAGTCCCCGTTTCGCCGTTTCGCCGTTTCGCCGTTTCCACTCCCGGCCTCTCTTCGCCCAGCGCGTCGTCATCTCTGCGCTGCGTGCTGCGTAATCGTACTCGCAGGGGTAGGGGACACATTCGTCGAGCACCATTGTGATGTCGCTACCGAGCGCGGCCTGGATTTGCATCGCAATCTCCGGCGAAATGAATGCCCGGGCGCCATCGATGTGGTTTTGAAAATCAACGCCCTCCTCCGTGATCTTGCGCAACTTCGCCAGCGAAAAAATCTGATAACCGCCGCTGTCAGTCAGAATCGGTCCATCCCAATTCATGAATTTGTGCAGGCCGCCAAAATGTTTGATTACATCCAGTCCCGGCCTGACGAACAAATGGTACGTGTTTCCGAGAATGATTTGCGCATCCAACTCGCGCAGTTCTTTTGGGCTGACACCCTTCACGCTGCCTTGCGTTCCCACCGGCATGAACGCGGGCGTATCGATCATGCCATGCGCTGTCGTCAATCTTGCACAGCGCGCCTTCGATAATAAATCCTGAGCCAGAAGTTCGAACACTTGCTCACCCTGAGCGGAAGCGGTGATCGTGGCAACTTCTGGCGCCAGGTTGAGGCGCATCGGTCTGATCGGCGTGCGACCGAATTAAGAAAAAATCGCTTGCTCCCGTTGCTCATCTTTTGGTAGGAAAAAGGAAACGCATCGGAGCAAATGCCTAAACGAAAAGCAAAGCCAGCGACGACGAAGAAGAAAAAGAAGAAGCAAATCGCACCCGTCTCGCATTCCATCTGGAAGCAAGCCAGACGATCGGCGGCCAAATCACCTGCTCCGGGGGAAGGCCATGTTTTGGTGGACGGGACATTGTTTGGCACCGGGTTCATTCAGGAGCCTGATCCGGAGGACAACGAATTTCCACTTGGAGCGGTGATTGGGGCAGTAGACGATCCGCGCTCTCAGGAAAAGGTGTGGCAACTGCCAGCCCACTTACTGAACCAGGGCAGTACGAACTCATGTGTCGGCCATGCCTGTGCGCACTTTATTTTGGCCGCACCCATCATGAGTCACTCGACCGACGCGATTGCGCTGTGGCGTCGCGCGCAAGAGATCGATGAATTTCCTGGCAATGAAGGGACGAACAGTGGGACAAGTGTTCGAGCAGGCTTCAAGGTGTTGCGCGAAGAAAATCTGATTACGACCGACTACCGCTGGGCGAGTAACGCCGATGAGACGTTGCGGTTCGTGCTGACGCGCGGCCCGGTGGTGGTTGGCTCGAAGTGGTATCCAGGGATGAGTGAGCCCACAAACGGAACAATGCGATTGTCCGGCAGCGCCGGCTCAATGGGACATGCTTACCTTCTCTTTGGATTTAGTCCCGATCACGACGCATTTCTGATGGCGAATTCCTGGGGTCCCGGATGGGGCATCGACGGCTGCGCCTTTTTACCCTATGAGGCGCTTGATCAGCTTATGGAACAAGGAGGAGCTGTATGTTCGGCGATCGAAGATTAATCGTCATCATCCT
>DATBDI010000341.1:0-1763 GCA_036270025.1 Candidatus Udaeobacter sp.
GGTGACGGACCGCTGCGGAAAACTCTCAACACTCAACTCTCAACACTCAACTTACACGCTCACGTGTATCTTCCCGGCTTTAAGCAATACGATGAGTTACCGGTCTATTACGCCCTGGCGAGCGCGTTCGTTCATGTAAGCATGACTGAGCAATGGGGGCTCGTTGTAAATGAAGCAATAGCCTCGGGGTTGCCGGTGATTGTCTCCGAGCGGTGCGGATGCGCTCCGGAGCTTGTGCAAGACAATGGCTTCACGTTTGATCCAACCAATCAGGATGAACTGGCATCGCGGCTGTTACAGATGACCACATTGTCAGATGACGAACGGAGGCGCCTGTCAGATGCGAGCTACAGGATCGCAGCGGATTTTTCTCCGGATCGTTTTGGCCAAGGCTTGGAGCAAGCCGCTCGGATAGCGGTCAAGCCACAAAAGAGGCTTGGTCTGATCGACCGCGCGCTGTTATCCGCCGCGGCAATATTTGGCCGATGAACACGAAGGATCCGGTAGCTGCGTATTTCGACACGGTCCCGAAGCTTCACAAACGGCAGTTCGTGCAAGGCGGGTCAGGCGCCAGCTTCTATTTTCGAACGCGACTGAAACTCGCTTGTGAATTGGCCAGTGCCTCACCGGGGCGATTAGAACGGCGCTGTCAAAACTGGGCGAGCCGGCATGTAGCCGATGCGCTTTATCTGCTCGCAGCAAAATGAAAGTCGGTTTTCTGGTCGGCAGCGTTTCGCGCGAAGCAGGCGGACTCTTTCAAAGTGTGCGCGGACTTGCCAAGGCGGTCATGCGCACAAATGCGAGCACGAGCGTGTTCAGTATCAGCGATGGACAGAGCGCTGTTGATGTTGCGCAGTGGCGGCCTCTTTCGGTTCAGACGTTTCAATCGCAGTGGCGTGCATGGGGCTACTCAAAGCAGCTTTTGCCTGCATTGCATCATGCCGATCTCGATGTTCTATCCACGCACGGTTTATGGAAATATTGCTCGCTTGCCTCGCGCCGATGGCATCGGCGGACAGGTCGGGCCTACATCGTACATCCGGAGGGGATGCTGGAGTCGTGGGCATTGCGAAATTCTAGATCGAAAAAACGAATCGCGGCGGTGCTTTACGAAAATCGACATCTGCGCGGAGCCGCATGCTTGCGCGCATTATGCGAGGCGGAAGCACAATCCATCCGCGCTTACGGACTGAGCAATCCTATTTGCGTGATTCCCAATGGCGTTGATTTGCCGGACGAAGGTACGCATTCGGGACTCGGAGCTCAGGATTCAGAACTGATGCGCGTTACTGAGGGTAAGAAAGTGTTGCTTTACCTCGGTAGACTTCATCCAAAAAAGAATGTGGCAAACCTGATTCGCGCGTGGAAGCGGACGGTAGACTCGGATTCGTCAGCCCTGAACGATTGGGTGTTGGCGATTGCTGGTTGGGACCAAAACGAATACGAAGGCGAGCTCAAAAAATTGAGCAGTGATTGCGGGTTGACGGGCAGCGTCAGATTTCTGGGTCCTTTGTTTGGCGTGGAGAAAAATGCGGCATATCGCGCCTGTGATGCTTTTGTCCTCCCGTCGTTGAGCGAAGGCTTACCGATGACGGTGTTGGAAGCGTGGGCGTATGCCAAGCCGGTGCTGATGACTGCAGAGTGTAATCTGCCGGAAGGCTTCGCTGCCGAAGCGGCAATAGAAATCGGAAAAAGCGACGAAGAAATTTCCGCTGGCCTGAAACGAGTGGCGGAAATGAGTGACGAAGATCTAAGACTAACCG
>DATBDI010000342.1:0-4835 GCA_036270025.1 Candidatus Udaeobacter sp.
AGCCATTTTTGCCAAGGAGAGGCGCTAATCCCGCGAATAACCGCCTCCGTGGGCGATGCCGCTATTTCACGCCAGCGCCGCCGCTGGCGGCCATAGCCTTTTGATTCTGTTCAGCCTTCTCAAGTGCCTGGTCGATGCTGAAGCTGGCCGGTCGCTGTCGCGGCGGGAACTCCTTGAAGGTCGCGAGGAATTCCCCGACGATGGCTTGCGCCGGCACAAGCAGAAATGCGCGATCGCACTTCCATTTGCCGTAGAACAGACTCGCGTCCTCTGAGGCCCGTTCGAACGGGTCCGACCGCAGGTTGTAAATATTGGGGACCCGCATCGCAACGAGAGGCTCCTCCCAGACGGCAAGGCCGTGACCACGCTGCTCCATGAACGTGCACTTCCAGTTTCCGACGCGCAGCGACATCAGGTCGCCGTCATCGCTCCAGTACAGGAATCCCTTTCGCGGGTTTTCCTTGACCTCGCCCTTCAGGAACGGCAGCAGGTTGTAGCCGTCGATGTGGACCTTGAAAGTCTTGTTCCCGGATTTGTAGCCCTTTTTGATTTTTTCGACGGAATCGGGCTCGCCGCCCGCCGCCGCCAATGTAGGGAGCATGTCCGTGTGCGAGAAGATCTCGTTGGAAACCGTCCCCGGCTTAATGACGCCGGGCCAGCGAATCAGGCAGGGGACGCGCCAGCCGCCCTCGAAGTTTGTGTCCTTTTCACCACGGAATGGCGTCGTGCCGCCGTCGGGCCAGCTCATCACCTCGGCGCCGTTGTCGGTTGAATACATCACGATGGTGTTGTCCGCGATGCCCAACTGATCCAGCTTGTCGAGCAGCTTGCCCACATGACCATCGTGCTCCACCATGCCATCGGGATACACGCCGAGACCGGTGACACCTTCGGACTCCTTCTTCAGGTGCGTGAAGATGTGCATCCGGGTTGAGTTAAACCAGCAAAAGAATGGCTTGTCGTCCTTGACCGCCTTTTCTATAAACTTGAAACTCCCGTCGAGAAATTCCTCGTCCACCGTCCGCATTCGTTCGATCGTTAACGGGCCGGTGTTCTCAATCTTCTGTGTGCCGTCTGGATTGGCCCAGGAATGCAGGACTCCGCGCGGGCCGTACTTTTTCTTGAACTCGGGATCCTTCGGGTAGTCGGGGCTCTCCGGTTCCTGTTCGGCATTCAGGTGATAAAGGTTTCCAAAGAACTCGTCGAATCCGTGTGCCGTGGGAAGGAACTCGTCGCGGTCGCCGAGGTGATTCTTGCCAAACTGGCCGGTGACGTAACCAAGCGGCTTCAGAACGTCCGCGATCGTTGGATCTTCGGGCTGTAATCCGATGTCGGCACCTGGAAGCCCAACCTTGGTGAGGCCAGTCCGGATCGGTGACTGACCGGTGATGAACGCCGCGCGACCGGCAGTGCAGCTTTGCTGGCCGTACCAATCTGTAAAGTTCGCACCCTCCTTGGCGATGCGGTCGATGTTGGGGGTGCGGTACCCCATGATGCCATTGTTGTTAGCGCTGAGATTGAACCAGCCAATGTCGTCGCCCCAAATAATCAGAATATTGGGTTTGCTTGCCATTACGTTTCTCCTTACTTGTGCTATTCAGTTGACATTAGTGGCACTTCAACGATCATCCGAAAGCCATTGGTCGCGACTTTGACGCATCAAAACGACTACCGGGTCTTTTTTTTGAGCGGAGAGCGCTGGTGAAGATGCGTGAAAGGATAAGCAGAAAATCAGTAGAGGTGTTTAGTGCCTGGCGTTATCGGAACCATACCATCTCTGTTACTTTAGATACCCTGAGCAATCCGCTTTGACGCTAAGTCGGTATCGATAAGTATCCGGTTGTCTTACGAATTGCTGGCGGATAACGCACGACTCTTGCACAATCAGGGTAAATTGTCAACTCCGGTTGAAAATTCCTCGTTCTGCCGGTTGAAAATTCCCCAGCCCTGGGCAAGTGGTGGTTTACAGTTCCGGCTGGTAGATGGAACATTGAATCCAGCCGGTGAAGCGGAGGCAGGCACTGCAGGAGTGCAACCTGCCGAGGAATAGCTGGCTGCAAACTCATCAAGACGATGAGACTCGGGGCGGAGCCGAAAAGGGCTTCGCCCCGAATCGTAAAGCTGAACATCGGATTGATAGATTTGCCCATGCCTCAAAAACTCACGCCGAATGGCCACGCTTGCTGCGATTGTTCGGAGCGGCAGCAATCGGTTCTGCGTGCTGCGCTTCCGGCGTAGGAAGCAGTCCGGCTTTACGTCGCTCTTTGAGCCGATAACTTTCTCCGCGAATGTTCACCGTCGTGGAGTGATGCAGCAGGCGATCGAGGATCGCGGTCGCGATGATCGGGTCGCCGAAGATCGAACCCCACTCGCCATAGCTTTTGTTCGAAGTCAGGATGATGCTGCCTCTTTCATAACGGGCGCTGACCAGTTGGAAGAAAATAGTTGCACCCAACTCATCCAGCGGCAGATACCCCATCTCATCGATGATCAGCACCTTCGGAGCCAGGTAGATTCGCAGCCGGCGGTCCAGGCGGCCCTCTCTATACGCGCGTCCGAGATCGGTGACCAGGTCATGCGCCGTCATGAAATACGCAGCCTGGCCGGATTGAATAGCTGCTTCCGCCAGCGCCACTGCCAGATGAGTCTTGCCCACACCGGGCGGCCCCAGCAAAATGACATTCGACGCTTCATGGACGAATCGAAGCGTGCGCAGCTCGCGAATCTGCCGCTCGTCGATGGAGGGTTGAAAAGCAAAGTCGAACTGATCGAATGTCTTCACGTACGGCAGATGCGCCAGTTGCAACCGGGTCTTGAGATAGCGCTGCCGCCGTGCGTCGGCTTCCGCGCTCATCACTTCGAGCAGGAAGTCGGCGTAGGCCGGTTCCTTCTTCGAGGCGCTTTCCAGTAGAGCTTCCAGCCGAGCATCAATGGCAGTCAGGCTTAATGCCGCCAGCGTGGTTCGCAGCCGTTCCAGCGTCATCGCCCACCTCCCGCCGCCAAACTCTCATAAGCATCCAACGAACGCCGCTCCACCACGGGAGCGCTCTGTTGAATGTGGATGAGCATTTTGCCGGTTGGCTTGTTGCCGAGCGGGATGCCTTCGTGATGCTCGCTTCGAGTGACCACCTGATGGCGTCTTACCGCGGGCGCGTGTCTGGCAATAAGTTCAGCACCGCAGCGCACTTCTACATCGCGGCCTTGCTCGCGAACCCAGACCTCCTTGCCCGCATAGCGCCAGGGAACCGAATAGCGGCTGCCCTGCCAGGAAACATAAGCATCTCGCGCTACCTTGCGTTGCTCGTCATCGGCGTACGGGTAAGCCAGACGGCCGTTCACCGGCTGCATACTGAACTGATCTTCGTCCCAGCGAATCAATACCTGTTCGCGAGTCGTTCCATGCACGCGTTGGTTGGCGACTTCCGATACCCAACGGCGTAACTCCGCGTTGAGATCGACCAAGTTGGACGGCTCGCGGCCCTGCAAACCGCACAGAAAGTTTCGGCGCACATACTTCACGCCCGATTCCACTTTGCCTTTCGTCTGCGCCCGGTAAGGGCGGCACAGCCGCGGCGTGAATCCCCAATAGCGGGCGAAGTCCAGAAAAACAGCGTTCCACACGATCTCGCCGCGTTCGTCCGTGCCGGTCCAAACAGTTTTCATTCGGTCATAGAGAATCTCTTCCGGCACGCTGCCCCACTGTTGAAAAGCCGCTTCGTGCATGCGCAACAGCGTCCCCAGTTTCTGATCCGTGGCGGCTTCCGCCATCATCCTGCGGCTGTAGCCCAGCGTCATCGTGAAGCCCCACAGCATGCGCTCTTCTCCCGATTCCAACAGCGACCCGAGATGTCCCCAATCCACCTGCGCCTGTTTGCCTGGTGGCGTTTCGAACCGCCGGACGGCAATCACGCGCGCCGACTCGCGCTGCGGCCGAAGCCAGTCCGTCAGGATCGTGTAGCCGCCGCTGTAATTACGTTGCCGCAGTTCGCGCAGCAGCACTTGCGCATTCCAGACACCGGCCTGAAGCCGTTCCTTCAGATATGGTTTGAATGGTTCCAGTTTGCTCACCGCAGCCGACCTCGGTCCGTACACCGGCCTTCCCTCCGGCTTCAACAGATACTTCCGGATCGTCTTACGATCGAAACCGGTCAGTTGACTGATTGCCTGAATGCTCAACCCTTCTCGTTTGAGCTCGCTGATCTCTTCCACGTCTTTCCCCCTGAACAGGTGTCCGCCCTCCTCTGGTTCCCAGAGTTGGGGTTACACCACTCGCCCAACGGGGTGGGGAATTTTCAAACGGCACTATGGGGATTTTTGCACCGGCGCTGACAACTGTGCAGAACAGGGTCGCTCAGCTGAACTACGCCGCTTTCCCGGCATTCAACCGAAAACAGGGTATGTACGTCGGGACTATGGCTCTAAGGTTTGCAGACGGCGACCGGACCGCTATCGAGAAGGTTTTTTGGAAGGACGAGAACAGCACCTCTGAATATTCGCCTGTGTGTGTCAAAGTCGAAATGTGTTCGGCACCGGTTCTTGCGACGTATCGCGTGCCCAAATATCTCGATGTCATTCGGAGCCAACGCTTGGTCCGAGAGCGTCCCGGCCAGGTCGAATTCCGCAAAAAACTCAAGTTCGCATATCAACATACATGTTGCATATCAAGATGTACAGTTCCGGAAGCGCTCGATGGCGCACACATCGATGCCTATTGCGGACGGTCATCCGATCATCCCCAAAATGGCCTGTTGCTCCGACGTGATCTTCATGCCCTTTTTGATGCTGGCTTGCTTACAGTGCATTATGAGTCGCTCTTGGTCCATCTCTCACCGGAG
>DATBDI010000343.1:0-3806 GCA_036270025.1 Candidatus Udaeobacter sp.
GCGAACTTCGCAATTTCATGATCGCTTCGGTCAACGTCGTGCCATCTCCTGGCTCACACAGGATGGCGCCCTGCCCGTCAGGCGCAGCTTCAGGAATGCCGCCCACTCGAAACGCCACGACTGGGGTTCCGCAAGCCATCGCTTCCACCAGTGTAAGTCCGTAGGTCTCCATCAATGAGGCGCTGACAAAAACATCAGCAGCCGCAAACAGCTGTGCCAGGTCACGTCGATCGCGAATGCCCCCTGCAAATCGCACGTTCAAATGGTCCGGAACCGGCACGCTGCCTTCGCCGAATGCCAAAACGATTACGTCCCGGAGATCTGGCAAATGCGACACTTGCTTGAGCAGCCACGGCACATTTTTGTTTGCATCCGTTAGCGACGCGCCGCCTGTAATGATGACAAATGCGTTCTGCGGCAAATCCAGCTGCTTTCGGCACCGGTCTCTGTCCTGCGGTTTAAAAACCGTTGTGTCGATTCCAGGAGGAATCACTCGCACTCCACCCGAGGCGTTGACAATTGGACTTCGACCAGCCAATTCCGCCAGCCAGAAGCTATTCGCAACAAACTGGGCACTACAGTTCCGATACGCCTGTAACTTGCGACGGTGTTCGTCCCTGGCTAGAACCCAATTGAAAGGCGACTTCAAAATCGGGCAGGGAGTGCAGATCTCACTGTAGAGATTGCACCCACGATAAAGAAAGCAGCCTCCCGTAAAATGCCACATGTCGTGCAGACTAACCACGACCCCGATCTCTCTTGGCAGCGTCTCTAACCAACTTGGAACGTCGAACCAGTCGGCCACGGTGTGGAGGTGCACCACGTCAATTTCTTCCAGCATCTCAGGCCCTGGCGGAGACAACAGTCGCCGCGTTCCGTGCCACGGTTCAGTCGAAAATGAGACATACAACCGGCGAATGACGCGATCTAAGAAAACCCTGCCGGGTTGTGTCCACAGCGAATGCTTACAGAGCACGTGGCTTTCAATCCCCTGCTCCGCCAGTCCGGTGGAAAGAAGCGCCGCATATTCATAGCTGCCGCCAGTGCCCTGAGTAGTGAGATGCAATACCCTCATGAAACAAGCGGCGAATATTTCAACAACAGCCGACGCTGAACAAATGCGTTAGACATTTTCCGACTGGCTGAAAATCCTATACCAAAGCGGCGTTCAGCCATGGAATAAAGTGATCCAGGTCCACTTCAAAATCCGGCTCCGCGCAGTTGGCAGAGGCCTCGACGGCCTGGCCGACAAAACAATCATAGCTGTGTCCCAGCGTGCAGGCCATGATCCAATAATGGAACCGAGTGACGTCCGGCCCATGAATCTCCAAGACCCGGCAGCCGGGGGGCGCAAAAAACATGTTCGTCAGGCCTGAGCCGTGTTGGGCCAGCACGATGGCGCATTCGGAAAAGATCCGGACCTGTTCCGCGAAGGTCAGTTCTTCCGGGCGCACGACTTCGAAGCCCAGCCCCGTCAGTTCCGGGGTCAGTTCGTTTTCGTTCAGCAGCCGGCGGTATCTGGCGTTGACACGCGAAATGAACACGCGACGTTTTCGTTCGTTCGCCTGGCTTCCCAGTTTTTCCACAAACACGGCTCGCATTTTTTTGGCGATGTCCGGCGCGGTCGTGGCATGTTCGGAATGGCCGAGCGGCGTGGCAAACCAAAGCCGTTCCACGCGTGTCTCGCCGAAGGCCGATTGCGCCAGGCAGCGTTCCGGGGCGATGCCCAGAGCCAGCAAGGTATCACGTTGTAAATTGCTCATGTCATCCGCAACCACGAACCGGATATCAGCAGGTAGATACGGCACGGCGGAAAATAGTCGTGGCAGCTCGTCCCACATCCAATGGTTGTAGTTGCTGCCCCAGTGCCCCATCAGGCAATACCAGTTCCCGGTCAGTCGGCGCTTGGTCGTCAGCGGCCATTCATTCCGATAAGCCGGATCGTCATAAACATTGGACGCGCGCCAATGAGCCTCCGCCAGATAACAATTGTTGTCGAACACGACTATGCCGTTATTTCTCTTGAGGGTCGCCTCAGGCAACACCACCAGATGCTGGCTGGGATAGCCCAGGCCATTGACCATCTGAAATAACGCGTTCAAACGCGGCCGTTCCGCAACACAGGCCGGCAGCGGAAAATCCCAAACAAACGGATCATGGATCCGCAATGTTTTGTAGCCGCGGCTCTGCGACCACATGACGACATTCTCGCAGACTGGCGGCATCGGCATAATGCCAAAACGCTGGACTAAAATTCTAACTGTGCGACGAAACCGCGCCGGGATTTTAGCCTGCAGCTTGTTGAAATTCATTGATGAAAGATTCACGGGCGTTTGGCGGGACGCTATTTGGCGAATGTCTGGGCCAGCTGCGGCCGCGCTGGAGAAAACCCGAATCCGCTACTACTAATGGGATGGCAGACTTTGCAGAGCGCATTTTCTCAAGCACGCCCTTGGTCAATTCCGGTCGATTAAAAATGATGAACGCCACTGCCCTCATCTATTTTTGTTGCCTAATACGTACAGGAAACGAACGGCGCCACGAGGCTATCGCCGATAAGCGCATCATTCAGGGCAAGTATGTTCTGGAAGGCAAATATTTCGTTGTGGAACGAATAGCTCCCAAGCGGCAGTAGGGCATGGGGTAGTAGACGGTAAAACGAATATCCCCGCAGGATCTCATAAAAGTCTTTCAGGAAGACGCGCGAAAAAATATTCGTTTGATTGAATTCAAATTGAATGACGCGAATGGCGTTCTTCTGAATCATTGCTTGAGAACCCTTCAGCACCTTCAGGTCATTGCCTTCGGTGTCAATTTTAAGAAAATCAATCACGGGAATACTCGCGGTACAGCAGTAAGCGTCCAATGTGATTAGCGGTACCTTGGTTTCTTTTATCGTTTTTGCGCGATGCAGGTCTCTAAGCACACCGGGAAAAAGGGAAGCATGTTCAGATCCGTCCACCTCGTCATAATCGTAAATGATGGCATCGCCCACCGCGTCACTCAGACCGATGGAACAACACTTCACGGTCGTTGTGACCAGAGTCGCGCGCAGAGCTTCAAAAGTTCGGGGAACAGGCTCAAACGCCACAATCTGAGCTTTTGGAAAGGCGGAATATAGAGCTTTGGAATAATGTCCAACGTTCGCACCCACGTCGAACATTACAGGCGGCTCCTTATCCAACAGGCGAGGAAGTACGTGCTCGATGAGAAACTTCTCACCTGTAAGTTCCTCGGTTTCCGCGTTTCCTATCCCCTGTCGGCGGTGGACGTAATCCCTCAAAAAGTCGACACCGACGGAGTTCAATACAGCCGACAGCGCACGGGTTACAGGGTCTTTGATGAAGCCCGGCAACAACCGTCCAATCTTCATTATTCTCGTTGTAACACTTTTAGTATGATCCCTGTTTCGATTGGATCAGACAAGCCAAATCGCCCTCTAGTGAGTTGGAATATCATCCGGCTTGCGGCTGGTCATCAAAAACAAGGACGTCATATGCCAGTCACGATTCCACCCAATCAAATCAAGAATCTTCAGTAAATCGAAGCGGTGGTTGCCGATTCGGAATGGAGCGCAGCGGAATTGCAGTCAGGTGCAGCGCCTTGTTAGAGATTCTCACTTTGCCAACACCAGCAGTGAGTATCCCCCGAATACTCTTGCGGTAAACCGCATACTGAACTTGGAAAACAGCCATCGTGGACCATTAGCGATCGCTCTTTTGATCGAAGGGTGTTGCTTGAAAAGCCCAAAAGCTGCATTCGTATAAAAGTAGTCTACTATTTCATGACCCGTGTCCTTCAACGTG
>DATBDI010000344.1:0-2308 GCA_036270025.1 Candidatus Udaeobacter sp.
TCAGCCGAGGAAAATAAATCGATCGCCGTTTTGCCGTTCGCCACTTTGAGCGACGATCGCAACGACGCTTACTTCGCCGATGGCGTGCAGGACCAGATATTGACCAATCTGGCGAAAGTGTCGGATTTAAGAGTTATCAGCAATACCAGCGTGCGCCAATACAAGACCGGGGCAGAACGCAACATGCGCGAAATCGGGCGGCAGCTTGGCGTCGGTTACATCATGGAAGGGTCGGTCCAGCGCGCGCGTAATCGCCTTCGTATCAACGCCGAACTGATTGACGCGCGCACCGACGCGCACATCTGGGCCGAGACGTACGACCGCACTGCGGCCGATTTGTTCGCTATTCAAAGCGAGCTCGCGCAGTCGATCGTCACGCAGTTGAAGGCGAAACTGTCGCCGCAACAGAAGGCCGAGATCGAAGAGCGGCCGACGCAGGATCTCGACGCCTTCGAACTTTACCTGCAGGCGAAGACAATCATCGACAGTTATATCAACGCAACCGATGTGCGGGCCGCGCTGCTCGAGGCGTTGAAATCGCTGGACGAGGCAATCAAGCGCGACCCGAACTTCGTCTCCGCATATTGTTATGTCGCGCGCGCAAACGCCCTTCTGTACTTTTTCGATCTCGATCCAACGCCAGAGCGGATCACCCTGGCCAAAAATGCCGTGAACAATGCGCTGCGGCTTCGTCCCGATTCAGCCGAAGCGCACTTCGCGCGCGCCGATTATCTCTTCCGATGCCTCCGCGATTACGATCGCGCGCTAGAAGAACTTGCTATTGCGCGGCCAGGTCTGCCGAACAGCAGCCCGTTTTTTATTCTTTCCGGTTACGTCAATCGCCGCCGCAACAATTTTCCGCAAGCCAAACGCGATTTTTCTACAGCGTTCGCGATCGATCCACGCAATCCGAATGCTTACAATCTTCTCGCCGACACTTATGTGCTCGAACGCCGGTTGCCGGAAGCGGTCCGCGTCTCTGATAACGTCCTCGCTGCCGGCGAGACAGTTCCGATCGTCTACTTCCGGCGCGCTTCCGCCATCCAATCCGGAACCGGTGACATTGGACCGCTGCGCGACGTTCTGGCGAAATATCCCGACATGGAATTTGCCGGCGGCCAAACTCCGGCCCGCGTGTGGATAGCGATGCTGGACCGCGACTATGCGCGCGCGGAAAAATTTCTGGCTGATTCGCCGCGAAAGGATTTTCAGGACGTCGATTTCAGCTTTTACTTCCCTAAATCGTGGTACGAAGGGATGATCGCGCGCGAGAAAGGCGATGCTGCTAAAGCAACGGCTGCTTTTCGCGAATGCCGCGAAATTCTTGTGCAACGACTGGTCGTTAAGCCGGAGCACGCGCGCACAATCGCCGTACTCGCGCAAGTCGATGCCAACCTTGGCCAAAAAGATTTGGCGATTCAGGAAGCGCAACACGCTATCGATTTGATGCCGACATCGAAAGATATTTACGACGGCGCACTGGTGTTGGAAGGACTCGCTCAGGTTTACACCTGGACCGGCGACCGCGACCGCGCGATCGAAACGTTGCAAAAACTTGTGGCAATGCCGGGCTACACGAACTACGGCCGTTTGAAGCTTCATCCGCTCTGGGCCCCACTCCGCGGCGACCCACGTTTCGAGAAGATCGTTAATTCCCTCGCTCCAAAATGATCACTGGTCTCCTGACCGCGCCTGAGCCCATGGCACGCCGAAGCACAGCGAAGGCGGCTCGGCGAAGGCGGGTCGCCTCACTCGCGCCGAAAGCCCAGATTGAGTAAACTCGGGGAGGAATGAATCCGAACCAGTTCTTTGGCGAGCTGCGGCGACGCAACCTTTACAAAGTGGCAGTCGCCTATGCGGTCGTCGGTTGGCTCTTGATTCAGGTTGCTACGCAGGTTTTTCCGTTTCTGGATATTCCAAACTGGGCGATTCGCCTCGTCATTCTCGTGACTGCACTCGGTTTTCCTATTGCGCTGATTATCGCCTGGGCTTTCGAGCTCACACCTGAAGGAATCAGGCGAACCGAAGATGCCGATGCTGCGGGCCAACGTTCGCGCGGCGGAATTTGGATCGCGCTTGTTGTGATCGCGGCCGCGCTCTCGCTCGGCCTGTTTTTCCTCGGCCGTTACACCGCTGGAAACGCGCGATCTCAGAACCCGACTTCGCGCGGCTCCGGCGCGGCGGGCAGCGAAGCGGTTACAGCTGTTCCTGAGAAGTCCGTCGCAGTTCTGCCATTGCTTAACGAAAGCGGTGATCCGAAGGACGAATATTTCTCCGATGGATTATCGGAAGAACTGATTGCGGCGTT
>DATBDI010000345.1:0-2727 GCA_036270025.1 Candidatus Udaeobacter sp.
GACCAGAACCGGCTGGTGGTCATGGGAGCTTCCTTCGGCGGCATTCAGACTATGTTGGCCGTCGAACGCAGATCCGGTTATCGCGTTGCCGTCAATTGTTCCGGTGCAGCTCAGACCTGGAGGGGGTCACTGGATTTGCGAGATAGGCGGTGATCCCGGTGGCCCGAAACGTATGATTGCATGGTGGCCGCCAGCGCATCATCCTCCGAGTTATCCTTCGGCCAGCTGTAAGCGGCCGCAACCGCAGCACGCACGCGAATCGCAAACGTCTTCAGCCACATCCGTCGCGTTAGCCCTCACGTCCGCGATGACCTTTGCGGCGCTAGATCGGCGGGCCATTGTATATAGGATCGTCAGCGTCTTGCCGCCGCGCGGGCGCACATGTCGGCCTCCAAATCCTACGGATCAATTCCCGGCCTCTCGGCATTCCCGCGCTCGAGGATAAGATTGTCCAAGGTGCGGTGGCCGAAGTGTTGAGTGCCGTCTACGAGGCCGACTTCCTGGGCTCAGCCACGGCTTGCGGCCGGGACGCAGCCCACATTCGGCCTTGGCGGCCCTGGAAAAGGCCCTGATGACGCAGCGCGTGAGCTGGTGCTCGATCTCGACATCCGAACCTTGTTGGAACGTACTGCATAATGCCCCCTGGTTCATGAGATAGGATCGAAGAGGTCGGACTGTCGGCCTATCACTTTGATGCGCAGGCCTTTTTGTTTGCCGCGCATGACATGGACGGCGGCGAGTTCGCCGCGCTTGACACGCTGCAATACGGTCTGGCGCGAGACGCTGAGCGCGCGCATTGCCTCGCGCATCGGCAGGAAGTCCTCGCCGGCATCATCGTTGAAGCGATCCTTGAGATCTTTGGTGAGGCGGATACGCCAAGGGGCGCCGGGTGTCGGCTGCTCGCCGGCAATAATGCCGTCATTGAGCAAGCGATGGATAGTCGATGGGGCGACGCCAAGCACGACAGCGGCCTTTTTGATCGTCAGTAGTTCGCCCTCCGGCGCACAGGGCGTCGGCTCGAAGCAGGGAATACCCCAGTGGCGGCGCAGGTTGCCGACGCGGCCGGCGGTGAAGCGATGACCATATGCCGTGGCCCGCTCCTGCCGATTGAGGACGCCGGCGATCACACCATCGGGGTAATGGGCGGCCAGCCGGCGCAGCAGCGCGATCGTGTCCTCGTCGGTGCGTACGGTGGCAGGCCGCGAGCGCGGTAGAGTGAGGTCAACCTCGTTGAACGCGCCGCCCTTCCAGCGCAGCGCGAGGTGGGCGGCCGCCTTATCGCGATCGACTTTGATCGTGACGTCTTCGATGAGGGTGCGCAGCAGCTCCTTCCTATCACGCGGTGTGGTCGTTGGCGCGTTCCAGACGGCGGCGAGATCGGGTCCGATTGCGAGGAGACGATCGCGCTCGGCCTGCGGGATCACCCGCGGCCTCTCTTTTTCGCGGCGCTCCAGCTCGATCTTGGCCATCTCAACTGCGCGCAGGCGCTCCTCCAAGTCGCGTTCGAGGCCGCGCGCCACCAGCCGGTTGTCGGGATCGACAGCGCGGTAGCGACGCTCGGCGCGTTGCGCTTCGTAATTGGCTCGCTCGACCCCGAGCCGCCACTGCTTCAAAGCGACTTCGCGTTCGGTTTCCAGCCGCTCAGCGGCGGCAAGGGTGGCGGCAAGTCCAGCCGGCTCTAGCGCAGCGACGAAGGTCCGAGTGACGGCCTCGTCGATCTGGATACCGCCGATATTGAGGCAATAGACGCCGCGGTTCTCGACAAGAACCTTGCCCGGGCAGTGGTAACCTGGCGAGGCGTTGCGACCACGATAGTGGGTGTGCAGACGGCGGCCGCAATGGCCACAGCGGGCCAGCCCTTGCAGAAGCGCGCCGCCCTCCCTTACGGCGCCGCCCGCCTGGTGCGGTCCGGGCTTTGTATTGCGGGCGATGCGTTCCTGGTTTGCCTCATAGGTCTGCCAGTCAATGAAGCCTGGATGATGCTCCGGGATCAGCACCTGCCATTCGGCGCGTGGGAGGTGTCGCACGCGCTTCTTGCGCTCGCCGGTGGCATTGAGGACGATCTCGTGGCGGGTTCTGCCATAGACGTAAGCGCCCGCGTAGACGGGGTTGGTGAGCACCTGGTGGATGGCGGTGTAGCTCGCCTCGACCCATCGGATCTCGCCGCCCTGATGCATCCGCAGCGGGAATTTGAGCCCCTCTGAGCGGAACCACAGCCAGACGCGCCGAGCCGAGCCGGTCTCAGCGAATTGGGTAAAGACCTGGCGGATGGCGGTGCAGACGGCTTCATCAGGGTGAAAACAAACTTCGCCCTCCTCCTCGCCCCAGACAAAGCCGACGGGCAAGCCGCGCCGGAGTTCGCCGCGCGCCGCCTTGTTGCGAATGCCGCCATTGAGGCGCGCGCGCAATATGTGTAACTCTGCTTCGCTCATGGTGCCCTTCAACCCCAGCAACAACCTGTCATTGAACACCGCCGGGTGATAGAGGCCGTCGCCATCGCCGATCAGCGTGTCGGTGAGGCCGGCGAGATCGATGAGGCGATACCATTCGGCATTGTTGCGGGCCAAGCGCGAGACTTCCAGACCCAGCACGAGGCCGACACGGGCGAGCGCCACCTCGGCAGTGAGCCGGGCAAAGCCGGAGCGGGTCGCGGTTCCGCCGCCAGACAGGCCCAGGTCTTCATCAATGACGACGATCCGTTCGGCGGGCCAGCCGAGCTCGCGGGCC
>DATBDI010000346.1:0-7144 GCA_036270025.1 Candidatus Udaeobacter sp.
GAATCACACATGGGACATTCGCCATTTGGCTGGACCCACTCGGGATGCTGGATCCGGAGATCGTCGTGAATCTGTTGCCGGAGCTCGCCGTAATTATGGACTTCGTGAGGCATCGGGATTTGGCCTGGTGAAAGATTCAACTGAGCGCGAGACGCCGACCAGCTTTGGTACCGTGAGCCCACGCCATGCCTGAGTGACGGAATTCCAAAATGTGGCACGCAGATGCTTGCGGTGTCCGCGACGCTGGGCCAACTGGATTACTTTGTAGCGCTGGCGTTGCAGCAACACGGCCAGCAGTCCGCTTTGTGTAAGGGTCTGGGTTGATTTTGTCATGACGTGGGTTTCTTCGTTTCTAATGGCTTTATGTAATTTTCTCCGCAGGCGAGTGCGCTCTGTTGTGAGCGTAACGAATTTCATAAACCGGTTTTTGATTGTTTAGGGGTTACTGCTCCAAATCCGCGCGGAACGAGGAACCATCTTGACGAGTCGCTTTCAACAGCGGCCTCGCTTCAGGTGACTCGGGGCTCCAGTTGAACCTGGAGATCGCGCTAAGCGGTGTCTCAGCGAAGGTTAAGCCTTATAACCGGCTTCTCAGTTCGGTTGAAAGTGCGTTGGGACGTCGGATGACGTAATCAAGGATTGAGTAGATGGTTCGCCTCCTCGTGTCAAGGCTTTTTAGTATTGGACTTGGCAGTTGTAATCCGCGGAGTTACGAACACCAACCGGGGAAAATTCGCAGAGTCGATCCGTGCCAGCGGAAATAGCGTGACGTCAACAGAGACGGACAGCAAAATGCCGCGCCCGGTTTTACAAGCCGAGCTCCGGCATGACAAGCACCGCTGTCACTATGACAACGTTGCCGATAGTAAGGGACAATTGGACGGGGCAATTAGCCGAATGGCTCTCGGCACTGCTTCATATCGAACACTTGAAAAGCGTAACGGCTCGCCGTCGAGATTCACCGGAATCGGTTCTTCGGGATAAACCTCGGCCCAGGGGGTTTGCCAGTAAGAGATATACTCGCCATCCGGTGAAAGCTCCTGTAACTCTCGCGCGGCGGTGAGTAACGCCATGGCCGGAATTTGACGAACCACGAGCACATCGAGCAAGCCATCATCAATCCGCGCGCGCGGCGCGACTTGAACGCCGCCACCGGTCTGGCTCCCATTGCCCACGATCGCCACCGGCCCGCGCCCACTGATTTCGCGATCCGGCGAGATGAGCCTTCCGCGATAATGACGAACGTTCGTCGCCAGAACTGCACCCATCAGAGTGTACGCGGCGTGGCCAAGCAAACGTTTGAGTTCCGGCGGAGTGGTCGCTGTCACCTCGGCGCCGAAGCCGACGCTGGCTGCGTTCAGGAACCAGTGCTCATTGGCCTTACCGACATCGATTGGTACCGCCTGGCCTTCCATACAGAGCGCCAGCGCCTCCTCCGGGTCGCGCGGAATTCCGCATCCGGCAGCGAAGTCATTCGCAGTGCCTAATGGGATTACGCCCAAAGCAGGCCGCGCGACCTTGGAGAGATCCATCAAACCGCGAACCACCTCGTTTAGTGTTCCGTCCCCGCCCGCGGCAATCAGCAAATCCGTTTCACCTGCTTCCGCCGCAAACCGCCTGGCGTCTCCACTTTTTCGAGTCACTCGCACCCTGAAGCTGTGACCAAGGGCTCGTTGGTGCACAATTGCTTCCCGCAGCGCGTCGTTGCCGGCCACTTTCCCATTGAGAATCAGCTGAACTTTTCTACGTCTCGCCCTGGTAGCCATTAGTCGTCGACGTTCCCTCGCGCACTTCGGCGACACCTGCCATGAAAAAAATCGCAGCTGACTGGAACAAGTAGTTCTCGCTTGAACCGAGTGGATGTAGTTGAGTCATTCCGGGTGCAAAAGAAAGACTCACATGTACATGCTCGCTCCCGCGTATTGGTGCTCGTGGATGAATCGAACGTCGGCAGTTCTGTGCGGACGGCGGGACGCGGGCTCGATTGGTTAAAGCTCCGGGATTTTCTGGCCGGATCAAACAGCGGACGCGATCTGATCGAGATGGTGGTCTATGCTGGATTGCCGCCTGCGATTCCCACCTGGCAGGAAGAGCGCGACAGGAAAAATAAGTTCGTTCATTGGCTGCGCTCCAACGGATTCATGGTCGTGACCAAAGATGGTGCGCCCGCTGAAGAAGGTCATTACAAGGCGAACGTTGATGTGATGATGGCCATCGACGCGCTCGAGCTTTCTATCGAGATGCGTCCCGATGTTGTTATTCTCGTGACTGGTGACGCCGATTTCGCGTATCTTGCGACCAAGCTGCGCCGCCACGGGATCCGGGTGGAAGTCGCGTCAGTCGCCGCAAATCTCGGGCATATATTGAGATCAGCCGCGAACGACGTGATCGATCTGGCACCGCTGTTTCGGACGTTCGAGATTATGAACCCGCGCGATGCCGGACGCGCGCAGCCAGGCGGCCAAGCAGCGACCCGGCCAGCGCGGCCGCGCGATGAGCGACCACCCAAAGTTCAGAATGCGCCGGCTGAGGTATCACATCAAACGCGACAGCAGCAGCAACAGCGCAGACGCCGCCCTCGGTTTCGGCCGAAACCACGACGTGACGAGACGGCCCCAGTGAGTGAGTCTTAGAGCTATGGGAAACAGCAAAGGCAGAGATAATGCTAAGAAACGTGCAAGACGCCGGAAAAAGATGGAGCGCCTCGCACTCGCCAAGAAAAAGCAGAAGGCAGCCAAGTAACGGCCTGCGACCTCCGCTTGTTGAATTGAAAATCGCGGCCCTTTCCGCAGCCGCAAAAAACGCTTGCGGCATTTCTGTCGGGTGACTGCTGTCTCGGTTATCGTATTTCAGCATTGATCAACGGCGCGCGTCCAGATTGTCAGCGACATCTCTGCGGGAATGTGTACGCTGCGCGCCGAAAATGTTGATCGCGGACGTTCAAATGAAATTTGCCAGAACTTGCATCAGACTAGCCGCGATTATGACGGTTGGCAGCTTGTCAGGACAAGCAACGCCGCCGCCCAGCCAATCAGAAATCGATTCGGCGGATCGGCTGTTTCAGACAGGTAAGTTTGCCGAAGCTGGAAAACTTTACTCACGAATCGCCACTCGAAATCCCAAGGACTATTCGGCAACCCTTCAGTTGGGCCGCATTGCGTTGCTTTCCAATCGGCTTAACGATGCGCAGAAATGGCTGGAAAAGGCCATCGCCCTGCAGCCGGGTGACGCCGATCCAAAGGTGATGCTGGCCGAGGCGTTTTATCGCCGCGATGATTTCCAAAAGGCAGCGGCTTCGCTGAATGGCGTCGACGTGAGCAGTAACAAGCTGCTTATTTCGCAGTATCCGTCACTCAACGTTGCGAAATTAGAGAGCTTCAAGGGCCAGATTCCCTATGAATTGCTAGGCAAAGGGACGAGTACGCGCCTGAAGTTCGTAAAAACCGAACCGCTGCCGGTGGTCAGTGTGCGCATAAACGGTGGCGACGAAGTCACCTTCTTCATCGATACCGGAGGCTCGGAGGTCGCGCTCGACACGGAGTTCGCGAAGGAGCTTGGCGTCCCGCAGTTCGGCGAGGTACAAGGCACCTTTTCCGGCGGGCAGCACGCCGAGGTCCAGCAAGGGCGGATTGAGTCGCTCACCGTCGGCGACTGGACCGTCAAAAACCTGCCCGTTGCAATGCTTCCGTTGCGCCAACTCTCGAAAGGATTCGGCGTGAAACAAATCAACGGAATTATCGGGACCACTCTGTTTTACCATTTCCTGACGACGATGGATTATCCGCGCGGCGAGCTTGTGCTGCGCCGAAAGACTGCCGAAAACCTGGAACAGTTTAAAAATTCACCAGGCGAGAAAGTCGCAGTTCCTATCTGGATGGCGAGCGACCACTTCATGGTGGGCTGGGGTCGCGTCGAGACGCTTCCGCCCACGCTCCTCTTCGTTGATACAGGACTGACGGGCGCAGGTGTCAAACTGGCGGAGTCGGTTATCAAGGAAGCCGGAATCAAGCTTGAGGAAAACAAAGCTTCGGAAGGAGCCGGCGGAGGCGGGAAATTGAAAATCGTGCCGTACACCGTGCATCAACTTTCCTTCGGAGACATAAAGGAAGAGAACGTCCCAGGTCTCTACGACGGACCGTTTCCCTGGGAGAACATGTTTGGCTTTCACCTTGCGGGCATGGTCGGCCACGATTTCTTCAAGCCCTACGTGGTGACCTTTGACTTTCAGAACATGCAGATTTTTCTGCAATAGAAATGCTGACTCCAATCCGGAAGCCAGGAAAAGGTTGTAGAGTCCGCTGTCCTCAGCGGAGTAAATCCAAAATTCAGTTCATTCTGCGCTGAGACAGCGCACGCTACAGCTCGGCACGGCTTATGATAAGTCGCCGGCCACGCGGCGCCCAGACGTCGTGCTTGTTCAATGTTAAGCCCAACGGCAATCCCGGCTCTCGAAGACAATGATTGCACGCGGTCTGCGGGATCGCTTTAATCAGCGCCGGCACACGTGCGCACGCGACGCGATTTTCTTTCCCTTGCGGGCAAAAGCCTTGGTCTGGCCGCGCTTTCTTCGGCAACGATCGGCTCGTTACTAAAAAACGTCGAAGCAGCATCGAAGAACGTCGCGCATCTCACGCCTGAAGAAGCGGCCACGGGTGAAGACTACTGGGCTACCATCCAAAACTCGTTCAGTGTCACACGCGGCATCATCAACCTGAACAATGGCGGCGTTTCGCCCAGCCCGCGGATCGTGACCGAGGCACTCGTTCGTTACATTTGGGAACAGGAAGACGCCACTGCTTACACCATGTGGCAAATCCTCGAACCGCAATCGGAAACCATTCGCACCGGCCTGGCCGAGTTGTTCGGTTGCGATCGTGAAGAGATCGCGATCACGCGCAACGCTTCGGAGTCGCTCGAGATTCTGCTCATGGGTATGAACTTCAAGCCGGGCGACGAAATTCTCACCACCACCCAGGATTACCCGCGCATGCTCACCACATTGCGTCAGCGGGAAAAACGGGAACATCTCAAGCTCAAGCTCATTCAGATTCCGATTCCCGCGAAGAACCTCGACGACATCACGGCCGCGTTTGAAAAAGGTATCACCGATCGCACCCGGCTCATCCTGATCTCGCACATGATCAACATCACCGGCCAGATCACTCCGGTGAAAGCAGTCTGCGACATGGCGGGCTCGCGCGGCATTGAGACCATCGTTGACGGCGCGCATTCTTTCGCGCAGTTCTATTTCAAACAGAGCGATCTTGGTTGCGATTACTTCGGCACCAGTCTGCACAAATGGCTCTATGCGCCGAAAGGCACCGGTATGCTTTACGTAAAGCGCGATAAAATCGATAAGCTCTGGCCGCTCATGGCCGCGGAATCCAAGCAGAAGTCGGACGTTCGCAAATTCGAAGAGATCGGAACCCACTCGGCCGCTCCGAAGCTCGCCATTGGTGAAGCGCTCCTGTTTCAGAACGGGATAGGAAGCAAACGCAAGGAAGCGCGGCTGCGTTACTTGTCTCGTTACTGGATGAATCGGCTGAAAGACCTGCCCAAAATCCGTTTCAACACTTCATTCGATCCAAATCAATCATGCGCCATCGCCAACGTGCACATCGATGGCACCAATCCCGAAGCTGTGACGAAATATCTATTCGACAAACATCACATCTTCACCGTGCCGATCATGCACGAGGAATTCCAGGGTATTCGGATCACGCCCAACGTTTACACGACGCTCAATGAGCTGGACTTTTTCTGCGACCAGATGGAACTGATTGCGCGGAAAGGCGTGCCGGCCTAAGCATCAGCGTCATTCTGCTCTTCCACTTCCTCTTAGTCTTCTAAAAATAGCTGACGCCGGCATCGCCAGCGTCTACAGCTCTTTGCTTTTCGTCCCGACACCCGGCATGGCGAACCCGATGGCTTGCAATTCCGCGGCAAGCAACTCTGCCTGCTCGGTCGTGAGCTCGACCAGCGGCGGCCGCAGCCTGGTCCATTCCGGGTCGTTCCTGCCGATCGCAATCGCTTGCTTCAAAGCGGCGATCATGGACGGAAATCTCCAGTTACTGAATACATCACGCACGACGTTTAATTTCGATTGTTGGTCTTCTAGGTCGAGATCCGGAGCGGACGCTACAGATCGAGATCCGCTGAGACAGCGGACACTACACCAATACAGCTTGTGAATCGCCGCCGGGTTCACGTTGGCCGTCGCGGAAATCGTGCCTGCACCGCCATTGCGCATATTCGCCAGTAAGTACGATTCGCTGCCGACGAATACGTCGAAACCAGAAGCCGCCCGTCCGGCTCGGACTGCAAACGCGTCGAGAAAAGTCTTGGTGTTGTTCCAATCGCCCGAGCTGTCTTTCATCCCGGCGATGGCGTCTGGATAAGCTTTCAGGAGGCGCTCGACCAATTTTGGTGTGACACCCACAATCGCCACCGGTGGAATATGGTAGAGGTAAATTTTCAGACGCGTATCGCCGACGCGTTGCACCACTTCGCTGAAGTAACGGTAGAGGCCTTCTTCGCTGACGTTCTTATAATAAAAGGGCGGCAGCAGCAGGACACCGGCGCAACCGTGTTTAACCGCATGCGCCGTGAGCTCGACTGTCTCGGTGATCGAGCAGCAACCGGTGCCCGGCATCATGCGCGAGCGATCGATGCCGGCGGCGACTAGCGCATCGAGCAACGTCATCCGTTCTTTGGCTGACATCGAGTTCGCCTCGCTGTTGGTGCCGAACACGGCCAGCCCGCAGTTCTGCGAAAGTAACCATCGACAATGCGCGATGAATCGTTCGCGGTCAGGCGACAGATCGGCCTTGAACGGGGTTACCACGGGCGCCAGAACGCCGCGAATGCGTTGACTTGGCAAACTTTTGGTTTCCGGCATCACCGAAAGAAAGCCCAAAGTTACGGTGGTGGATAGTTGAGAATTGACCCGCGTACAATTGCGTCGGTCGTATTCGCGGAACACAATGGCCGGTTTATGCGATCCGTTCGAAACGCAATCGCAATCGGCTTCGCGATTGTATTGGCGATTGGCCAGGCACGCGGGGGAGAGTTCGATTCGATTTTGCTCTGGCGGAACATTGGACCTTACCGGGGCGGGCGAACGCGTGCGATCTGCGGCGTGCCG
>DATBDI010000347.1:0-1910 GCA_036270025.1 Candidatus Udaeobacter sp.
ATCGAGAGGGTAATTCTCAAGTTTGTTCCTCGGGACGATGGCATCGTCTGCTGTCGGCAATCGCATTTGCCTGCCGATCTAACTAACGCGC
This sequence comes from Candidatus Udaeobacter sp., assembly GCA_036270025.1. GTDB lineage: Bacteria > Verrucomicrobiota > Verrucomicrobiia > Chthoniobacterales > UBA10450 > Udaeobacter. The sequence continues at coordinate 92 of DATBDI010000347.1, forward strand.
CACGCCAGAGACAACATTAATCAGAGGACGAGGACGATAACGGAACTCCCATGCCAGACGCAAACATGGTTTCGGGTGTAAAGTTCAAGGAACCCGCCGGGCGATTCGACTAAGAGCTGTCTCATCAATCGCTCAGCCCGCGCATGACCAGCGCTCATCGAGCACTGCGCGTCCTCTCCTCTGACGCGGGGAGAGGAATGAGAAGGGTATGAACTGGAGACATAGGTAACAGAATAGACTGGGGACATGGGTAACACATTTACTGGGCAAATATGCCTTGGAAAGAGATGTTGCCGATGGAACAGAGAGTGAGTTTTGTATTGGAGGTTCAAAAACAGAAGAAAAGTTTTGCCGCGCTTTGCCGCGCCGCTGACATCAGTCGCAAGACTGGGTACAAGTGGTGGGAGCGTTTTCGCTTCCAGGGCTTGAACGGGCTTGAGGAGAGGAGCCGTCGTCCCCACACCAGTCCCGGGAGAAGTGACGAGAAGTGGCGACTGGCAGTCATTGAGCTGCGGGAGCGTTATCCGTGGTGGGGACCCAAGAAGCTGCGCGCCAAATTGATCGCGCGGCACGGAAGAGCAGGCGTGCCGGCCGCCAGCACCTTGGGAGAGATGCTGGTGCAAGCCAGGCTGGTGAGAGGAAGAAAGCGCAGCGGAACCAGGCCGCAGATCGAGCGCCCGGCGCTCACCCAAGCCCGGGAAAGCAATCAAGTTTGGGCGGTGGATTTTAAAGGCTGGTTTCGCACCGCAGACGGGCGCCGTTGTGACCCCTTGACGGTGAGCGATTTGGCCAGTCGTTATCTGCTTTGTTGCCAGGCGCTCAAGGACCAAAGCTATCCGCGCGCGCGAGCGGTCTTCGAACGCCTCTTTGCCTGGCACGGTCTGCCCAGCGTTATTCGGGTGGACAATGGTGGTCCTTTTGGAAGCCGAGGCGCGGGTGGGCTCTCGCGCCTGAGCGTGTGGTGGATGCGTCTTGGCATCGCGGTGGAGTTCATTGCCCCTGGCCACCCCCAAGAGAATGGCGTTCATGAGCGCATGCATCGCACGCTCAAAGCAGAAACAGCATCCCCTCCAGCACGCACCCTGCGCGAGCAGCAAAAACGTTTTGATGCCTGGCAGAGACATTTCAATTTGGAGCGACCGCACGAAGCCCTCAACCAGGAGACGCCAGCGCTCCATTACCAGGCTTCGGCACGGCCTTATCGGGGAGGGGAAAGCCGAGTGAGCTATCCGGCCCACTACCGGGTGCGGCGGGTGCGTAGCAACGGACAGATCAAGTGGCGTGGACAGAAGCGTTTTATAGGAGTCGCTTTGGTGGGGCAAATGGTGGGACTCAAAGAGGTCGAGCCCGGCCGGCACGAAGTCTATTTTATGGAGCGACTTTTGGGGGCGTTGCACGACGCAGAAGCTGATTTTGGTGGGCTTCGGCCTACGGCCTACGCCCGCCAAAATCAGCGAAAAGAAGAACAAAAAGTGTAACCTATGTCCCCGGTTCAAAGTGTAACCTATGTCCCCGTTCGCACGGTGAGGGATCATTCACGGCCGACAGACACCCCTTTGGAAGGAGGAGCCGACCCAGTTGCACCATTTTTCAACTGCGGTGACGTTCCCGCTGCATGAGCAACCCGCGACCGATTGGCGTCTTTGATTCCGGCATCGGCGGGCTCACCGTTGTGAAGGCGCTTCGTGATCTACTGCCGAACGAAGACATCGTCTACTTGGGCGACACGGCTCGTGTTCCCTACGGGCCGAAGAGCGCTGAAACCGTGCAGCGCTACGGGTTGGAGCTGGCGCAAATGCTGATGGAGAGAAACGCGAAG
>DATBDI010000348.1:0-3709 GCA_036270025.1 Candidatus Udaeobacter sp.
GGACGCATCAACGAGTACGCCAAAAAGTTTCGCGGCTCCAAATATGTGGCTGGCCAGCGGCCTTGGGGCATAAAATGCGATTGCGCTTTTCCGTGTGCGACGGAGAACGAGATCACAGCCGAAGACGCCAAGAAACTGGTCAATAACGGTTGTTATCTTGTCTCTGAGGCGGCCAACATGCCCAGCGTGCCAGCAGCGGTCGATTTGTTCCTGGAGAAAAAAATTCTGTTTGGTCCCGGCAAAGCCGCAAATGCGGGAGGCGTTGCTACCTCTGGTCTCGAGATGAGCCAAAACTCCATGCGTTTGCCGTGGCCGCGCGAGGAGGTCGATTCGCGATTGCGTCACATCATGTCGATGATCTTCAAAAACTCTTGGGACACTGCGGAGGAGTACGGACAGCCCGGCAATCTCGTGGTCGGCGCAAACATCGCTGGATTTGTAAAAGTCGCCGATGCCATGCTCGATCAAGGCGTGGTCTAAACGTCCTTGACCGACAACGGCACAACGAATCGTCTGGTCAGGTAGCACGGAGTGGGACGCGCCCCGTCTGTATTAATTCGCCGCCCAAGTGAACTCGGACACGTGAACCACGTTTGGAATCCGAATACCGAAGTGTATGAAGATGAAAACGAAATGCTCTGTTCTGCTGTTCGCCTTAACCTGCGCGGCGCTTGGCGTCGGCGGATGCGCTGACTATTACAGTGGCTATCCGGGGAATGGGCCATATTACGGTCCTGGGTACGCTGGTGGTTACGGTCCGGGTTACGCTGGAGGTTACGGTCGGAGATACGCTGGGGGTTACGGCCCGCGGCCATATTACGGCGGTTATCCGGGCTCAGTTACAGTCGAGGTTGGCGATCGGCCTTACTACGTTCACGGCGCCGGCTATTACCGAGGCCACACATATTACGTCTGGAAGCGCGGACATTGGGCATCGCGGAACGGCCAAAGAGTGTGGATCCACGGCCATTACGTTGTGCGAGGATATTGATCGGGCGGAGCGTCGAGCCGACCAGGATCTAAACAATGGGTTTGGTCAGGCCCAAGCGGGCCAGACGGAAACGCACTGCGGTTGCCAGGCAACCTAATCCATAGCGCACGCTTCTGCGGAAATTAATGGATGACGCTTCGGGCATGTAGCGCGCTGGACACGTCACTTCCCCAATCGCGCAGCCGAGAGCAACGATTTGCGCGAGGATTTGATTATCAAAGACAAAGTCATCCGAGTTCGCCTCAAGCGGTAGCCGTTCCAGCAATCGGCGCGAAAAAGCGCGGTAGCCAGTGTGATACTCCGAAAGTTTCGCGCCGATGAGAACGTTCTCCGCGAACGTCAAGAACCGGTTTGAAATGTACTTCCACCACGGCATGCCGCCGCGAAGTGCCCCGCCGCCCAGAATGCGCGAAGCAAGCACACACGGATAAAGGCCGCTCGCGACCAGAGCGGCCATCGCCGGAAGAAGTTGCGGCGTGTACTGATAATCGGGATGAATCATGACGATGATGTCGGCGCCTGCGGCCAATGCGAGCCGGTAACAGGTCTTTTGGTTCGCGCCGTAGCCACGATTGCTCGGATGCACTTCTACTTGTACATGCGACAACGTCCGCGCAATCGCCACCGTCTCATCATGGCTCGCGTCGTCGACCACGATGACAAGATCGACAATGCCGTGCGCCATGACCTCGTCGTAAGTCTGACGTAAGGTGCGCGCCGCGTTGTACGCCGGCATGACGACTACAATTTTCTGGCTGTTTAGCATCCTGATCGTCGAATATGCATTCGATCGCCCGCTTGCAAGCTTGATGACTGTTTTTTACGACCCACACTGTCTGGGATATTCAAGCCCCGGTCACCCGGAACGACCGGAGCGCATCGCGCGCACCGCGCCACTCTTAAAGGAGCGGCATCGCGATTGGGAATGGCAGGCGCCGAGCGCGGCGACAGACGATCAATTGCTGCACGCGCATTCGCCTCGGCACCTTCAGCGCATCAATGGTGCACGCGGTGATTTCGATCCCGATACTCCTTTTTATCCGAACATCGAAACGTACGCTCGGTATTCAGCGGGCTCGGCGATTGAGGTAACGCGCAAAGCGTTGGCGGGCGAAGGGGCGTTTAGTCTGATGCGGCCGCCTGGGCATCATGCCACGCGAGATCGTGCGATGGGTTTTTGTTATTTCAGCAATGTCGCCGTTGCCGCGCTTGACGCATTACAAAACGGCGCTGCACGCGTGGCTATTTGGGATTTTGACGGACATCACGGCAACGGAACCGAAGCGATAGTAGAACACAACGAGCAGATTCGATTTGCGTCTGTCCATCAGTTCCCGGCGTATCCCGGGACCGGCGCGAAATCGTTCGCAAACGTCGACAACTATCCCGTTGCTCCTTTCACCCCGCGCCAGGAGCTTGTTGATGTTGTAAAGCACGCTCTGGACAAATTGATCGCGTTCGAACCTGATTTGCTTCTGGTCTCCGCCGGCTTCGACGCATACGCGCGTGATCCGCTTTTGCAACTGACGCTTAAGCATGAAGACTTCGCTAAATTCGGCGAGTGGTTAAGCAAGATGGATATTCCCGTCGCTGTCGTTCTCGAGGGCGGTTACAGCGACGACTTACCCGAGCTGATCGATGGGTTCTTAACGGCCTGGCACGGTTGAGTTGTGGGGGCGTTTGTGTCAAATGCCGAACGTATCAATCAGGCGCTCGCCGCGGCGAGCGCCTCCACAACAGCTCCATTGACGCTCGATTGGGAATCGGAGCCGCACATTATTTTTTATTGCGTGCCTATTGCACGTTCCAGCTTTGCCGCCGCATTTTCGATCTCAGCGTAGCCGTACTGGCGAGCTCTGCTTTTCACCGCGAGCAACGCGCATCGATGAAGGTTTTTGAAATCACCGAACGGAAATTTGTATCTTCGTTTCGTATTGCCAGCAAAATCATAATCTATGCCAAGGTGCCATTTTGCGTATTCACCGAATCCGTGGACCCGGATGAATTCGTTTTCTTCCTGCGCTGAAGGTTTGTGTTCACTCCACGCGCCTTTGCCGTCCCGGGCCGAGCGCCCTTCTTTGATGAGCTGCGTGGCGAACGCGGCGGCATCGTCATTTAGTTTAATATGACCGGGCCGCTCAGCGAGCACGCTGATGGAACTGAGAGAGAGTACGGCTGCGATCAAACATAGACGTGCACCTTTCAGAATCGCCGGCGTCATCACTAACCCAAACGTTTGCCTCAGGCGCAGAACTGGCAAACAGTAATCGCCTCACGGGCCGTAGCACAGCTTGGTAGTGCGGTCGCCGCGGCGACAGGTCGCGATGGCTAAAGCCGGCCGATTGGTCTTGTCGTCTATTCAATTCTTGTCGCTTGCCGCTGCTACCATTTTCAGCTCTGGTGATTTCGTTGCAGTCAGTGAATAGTCCATGCAACGCAAACGGGCCGTAGCACAGCTTGGTAGTGCGCTTGAATGGGGTTCAAGAGGTCGCGGGTTCAAATCCCGCCGGCCCGAGATAACTAATTCCTCGCCGTGTTTCACGTTTACGTTCTGCGTAGCAGCAAGACCGGTCGCCGCTATGTGGGGTCCTGTGAGGATCTCGATGAGCGTCTTCGGCGCCACAATCTCGGTCATTCCAAAGCTACGCGTCACGGCATCCCATGGACTTTGATCCACAGTGAAAGGTTTTGTAGTCGCACCGAAGCTTCGAAAAAAGA
>DATBDI010000349.1:0-1562 GCA_036270025.1 Candidatus Udaeobacter sp.
AGCGTCTCGCGCTGCTTGCCCGTGAAATCTTCGAATTTCACGATCTTCACTTGCTCGCGTGGAAAGAATTTGAAGAGACGCGCGAGCTGGCGGCCATAAAATCCGCGGTCGATGTAAGCAAAGCGCCGCGCTTCAGACGGCGGCGCGCCGGCAATACGGGTTTGTTCTTCTCGGACAGCGTCAAAAAAATCCAGCGGCTCGCGGCCTCGGAATCGCTGCATGTTCCAGTGTGCAAAGGCACGATCGACTGGATTTCGCAGGAGGATCAGCAGTTTGATCTTCGGGTTGTATTTGTAAATCCGCTCGGGCGCCGGCTCGCAATACAGATAACTCGGGGTGCAATCGCCAGCGATCATTGAGGGACCGAGCAGCGGATAACGTTTGTGCAATTCCTCATAATCGGGCTCGGAAACGAACAGCGCGTCGTTGTCGAAGAAATGCATTTCCTGCTGGTCGCCCATGGTGATGTGCGGATGTTTGCTCAGGAAATAATGAAGCGCAGTCGTCCCGGATTTTTGCGCGCCGGCCAGGATGAAATTGAGCCGTTCAATTTTGCGACGCTTTGTTCGGAACATCGTCAGAAATTTACATGGAGGACGCTGTAGGAGAAGCTGTCAGCTTCCCCTACAAAGTCTCCGCAAAATGAATCGAAGCACAGTTGTCGGTTTTGCCTCCGCCCTTTATCGTCCGCGCATGCGAAATCGAATCCAACTGCGCTTCCGCTATTTGCTTTTTGTTCTTGCCGTTATGCTGAATACACCCGCTTTTGCCGATGAAGGAATGTGGCTCTTCAATGCGCCGCCGCTGAAACAGTTCAAGGAAAAATATCAGTTTGAGCCGACACCGCAGTGGCTTGAGCATTTGCAGAAGGCCAGCGTCCGGTTCAACTCCGGTGGCAGCGGGTCGTTCGTTTCTGCAAAAGGACTCGTTATCACGAACCACCATGTGGGCGCCGACACATTGCAGAAGATGGGCGACGCGCAGCACAATTATTTGCGAGACGGTTTCTATGCGAGAACCCAGGCGGAAGAGATCAAATCGACCGACCTTGAGCTCAACATCTTGATGTCGATTGAAGATGTGACGGCACGCGTAAGCGGCGCAGTCAAAGCAGGAATGACAAGCGACCAGGCCTCCGGCGCACGTAATGCCGCCATCGCTGCAGTTGAAAAGGAAAGCAAAGATAAAACCGGTCTGCGTTCCGATGTTGTCACGCTTTACCAGGGCGGCGTTTACCACCTGTATCGATACAAACGCTACGATGATGTGCGGCTCGTCTTCGCGCCTGAGCAGCAGATGGCTTTTTTTGGGGGCGATCCGGATAACTTTGAGTATCCCCGGTACGATCTCGATATTTGTATTTTTCGGGTTTACGAAAACGGTCAGCCCGCGAAAATCGATCATTTTCTCAAGTGGAACTCGCAGGGGCCGACCGATGGCGAATTGACCTTCGTGAGTGGCAGCCCGGGTAAAACAGATCGGCAACTCACACTGGATGAACTGGCCGACACACGCGATCGATATTTGCCTTACGTCCTGCGCATGTTTAACCGGCGCGAAGT
>DATBDI010000350.1:0-2340 GCA_036270025.1 Candidatus Udaeobacter sp.
ACTTTGCACGATCAATTCGTTCAGGTGCACGACAACGTGGAAAGTTTCCGTCGGCTTTTAAATTTTGCGCGTCCCACCAAAACACGAATCATCTACGCTTCCTCCGCGGCGACTTACGGTCCAGCGACTGAAGCGAGCGTGGAATCAAACGGCGCCGCACCGGCGAACGTTTACGCGTTTTCCAAGGTCGTCATGGATAATATCGCCCGACACGCCGCTGCCCAGGCGCCGAACTGGATTATCGTCGGACTGCGTTACTTCAACGTTTACGGACCGTGCGAAGCGCACAAAGGCGTGCCCGCGAGCATGGTTTATCATCTCGCGCAACAGATGAAGGCCGGCAAGCGGCCGCGCATTTTCAAACACGGCGCGCAGAAACGCGATTTTGTTTACGTGAAGGACGCTGTTGAAGGCAGCATTCGCGCACTCGACGCAAAGACGAGCGGAATTTATAATCTTGGCACAGGCCAGGCGCGCTCGTTTAACGAACTCATCGAGGTTCTAAATAAATGTCTGGGCACAAATCTTCAGGCCGAATACTTCGATAATCCGCACGCGCATTATCAAAACTTTACACAAGCCGATCTCACGAACGCGCGGAGCGCACTTGGCTACGAGCCGCGATTTCGCCTCGAAGACGGCGTTCGTGATTACATGCACTGGCTGTATCCGGCCAAATAACACGGCCGGTCATCCTGAGCGAAGCGGAGCGCAGTCGAAGGACCCCGCGATCTCACATTAAGGTAACTCAACGGGATTCCTCGGCCGATGCGGCCAAATCCCGAAGCGTTTTTTCTGACAATTGAAATTCGTGCCAGTCGCTGTCGATCTTTGCGCCGAGGCGTTGATAAAACTCGATACCACGCTCGTTCCATTTCGCGACCCACCATTTGATCATTCCGCAACCGGTTAACGCTGCCTCTTTGGCGACAGCTTTCATGAGGAGTTTGCCGACACCGCGGCTGCGATGTGGCCCGGCAATATAAAGTTCCTTGATAATCAGGTTTGGCTTCGCTCGATAGGTGAACGCAACGAAATGATAAACAAGAAATCCAATTAAGTCGCTGCCTTCTTCAGCAACGAGACAATGAAAATCGGGCGGCGAACGGTGGAATCCCTGTTCGCGCAGCACCTGCTCGGTCACGGCAAAGTCATCGGCGTATTTTTCGAACTCCGCTAGCTGGCGCATTAACGGAAGCAAGTTTGGAATATCGGCTTCGACTGCTTTTCGAATTTCCATATGGATCTTTGCCAGACGCTAAACTCCGCGTGATTTCTTTTGGAGTGCGGCGACGTGTCGCCGCTTTGAAAGCGCGGACGTGTCCGCGCACTCCAAACTTATCCTTCCCAGAAAAATTTAGTAGGCCGACGAATTTCTGCCGGGAGACTTTTGTGCACCGGACAATTGAGCGCGGTTTGCTCAAGGACTTCCCGCTGCGGATGATCGGGAGCGAGCGGGATGTGAACTTCTGACGGCAAAGCAACGATCCGACGCGGCGGATCGTTCGACATTTCCTTTTGCACGGACACAGTCATGCCGCGCAGATCAACTCCAAGGTCCTCCGCCTTAATTCCCATGGTCGTGCTGATGCACGTGGCGAGAGCCGTGGCCACGAGATCAGTGGGCGAGAAAGCTTCGCCTTTGCCCTTATTGTCGCTTGGCGCATCGGTGGAAATCTTTGCTTGCGAAGGACCGTGCGTCGCGTCGCAATGCAAGTCCCCTGTATACTTAACCGAGACTTGCACCATGCGAAATAATGCGACTGCTCTGAGCTTTTGTCACATCAGATCGCATCGCTCTTACGGCCGACGCGAATGGCATGTTGTTTCGGCCGGATGCCTGGGCCATACCGGCGCGCGTAAACCTGTGTGAACTCCGCGCCCAAAAAGCTGATCAGCGCCGAGTAATAAACCCAGAACAGCAGGACGACCAGCGAACCCGCCGCTCCAAACGCGCTGGCCGTCGCGGTCCGTCCGAGATAAATACCGATGGCGTATTTTCCTCCGGTAAAGAGCAACGCCGTCACCGCCGCTCCGATCCACACGTCCTTCCACGAGATCACGACGTCGGGCAAAAACTTGTAGATCGCGGCAAAAAGAACCGCGATCACGAAGAACGAGGCGACAACGTTTGCCATTTGCCAAACCCACGGAATGCCGGGCAACCAGTTGTTCATGTAGTTTTGAAGCCCGCTAATGACCGCGCTGAGTACGAGTGAAACCAAGAGGAGAAATCCCACGCAAATGGCGATCGAAAACGAGCGCAACCGATCGACAATAAACGACATGATCACACCACGGTCCGGTTTCGCTTTGACGTCCCAAATCTGATTCAGCGCA
>DATBDI010000351.1:0-4210 GCA_036270025.1 Candidatus Udaeobacter sp.
AGCGCACGGCGTTCACTCGTTTCATCCTAGTGGCCGCCGAAGAGAGCGGAGAGATGTTTGATGACGAACCAGTCGAACTTGGCCGTGATGCGGACGATCACGCGACGGAGGATCTGGATCGCCTTAATGTCGTTCGTATAGATCGCTCCCCCACCTCGTGCGCCAGCAGCGAGAAAGACGTCTTTATCCTTCCCTTCTGTGAGGAGTCGCACTGCGATGCGCTGTTCTGGCGCCGTCACGGGCATGGTATTGGGGAGATTGCCGCCGATCGGCATTTGACCTTGCGCCGTGGCCCACAGGATGGAATCGACCTTGCACTTGATGATGCGGCCCGGATACACCTTCATAAAAATTTCCGCTTCGTCGCCAGGTTCGACGTAGCGCAGTTCGTTTTGCCGGTAGAATGCTAGCAGCCACGGATCGTCCTCCTGGATGAAGCTCATCACGGGCATTGTCGCGAACTGGGTCGCGCGCACGCCGGGTTGCAGGGAAAGATTGGCAACGCGACCGTTGGCAGGAGCAACGTGGACGCAGCCTTCGAGGTCGAATTTCGCATTGATGAGGTCGGCCTCGGACTTGGCGATTTGCGCTCTGGCCTGCGATTCTGTGGCGTCGGCGGCGAGGAATTCGCTTTCAAGATTGCCGAGGTCGCTTTGCGCCTGCTCGAGGTCAGCTCGCTTCCCAGCCCCGGTTGCGGCGAGTGCCGTGAATTGCTCGACCCGCTTTTTCGCCAGGTCAATCCGCGGAGTCAACGCGGCTTTTTTGCTCGCGGCATTTTTAAGTTGATCGTTCGCTCCCCGCAGCGTGGCCTCGGCGGCTTTTACCGCCGCCTCGAAAGGCACCGGGTCGATCTTGAAAAGCACGTCGCCTTTCTTGATCGGCCGGTTTGGTTGAATCGGCACCTCGGTCACCTGACCGGTTATGCGCGGAACGATCGGGATGACATAATTCATCGCGCGCACGTCGTCAGTTGCAGGCGCGCAGATGTTCAGAAGGAGGAAAAGAGCCATCATTGCCACGATGGGCAACGTGATGGTGATGACCTGGGTGGTAAAATTCCAGGGCAGCCATTTGAATTTAAAGAAAATGAGCCAGACGAAGAACCCGTAGATGCCAAGCAGGATGATTTCCATTACACCTTCCCTCCTTTAACCTCGGCTTCGAGTTCCGCGATGCGGGCGCGGAGTTGTTCGAGTTCACTGGTGGCGGGCTTTTCCCCGTGCAGGCTTCCGTGCGAGTCATCGACATCCGTGCCGTACGCCATCTTGTGCAAAACGGGCTTCGAGTAGGCCCAAAGCCAGGCGATCGGCCAGAGCAGTCCACCGAAACAAAGCGAGAGAAAGCACAGGCACTTGATAGCTCCGAGTTGTGGATGCCTTCTCTTTTCGGCAACCTTCTCAGGGAGGATATGGACCAGCAGGAAGGCCACGATCAAGACGGGCGGGACGATGATGAACGCGAACCACGCAATGACGTCCGCGACTGTATCGAGCGTTTCACCGTGGAGAAACGAGGCGTGGGCACGCGACGGCAGCGCCATGAACGCGAAAACAATGAGCGGAACGAAACGTCTGGCACGAAACTGACGCTGCCCATCGATGGATTGACAGCTGGCTTTTGAGATTTCAGGCTTCATGAAAGTGATTGTTTCAGAGTTGTTGTGTTAGGAAATACCGCCTGTTAAGATGCGATCAAGCCCGGACGAAGCTGAACGACGAGCCTACTTTCATCGCGAACCGAAAAATTTTCATCCTTCCCTGCTTCCCTTTCCGAACAGCTCAAGAGTTACTCCACCGCACGTTGCTTACTATATTAGACTTTAGTCGTATACTGGCCGCACGCTGCCTTTCACAAGCTTTTTTTGCGTGCGACGTGAGCAGAATCGGGCCCGTCAAGACACTGCGGCCGATAGGTTGTGAATCCAGGCTATAGAGAAACCGAATGCCAGGAACATCGTAATCAGGCCATCGCTCAAAAATTTACGGTCGTGGCAAAAACAAACGTGGCCTCCTTTGAACCGGGACTGAGCCAATACGTTGTAAAATCGACTTTTTTAAATTTGAATCCGACCAGCGGGCCGCGACGAATGTCGAATTTACTACCGAGCGCTTTGGTCCGATCCACGACGACGCCAACTCTGAACCAGCTTGCGGGGGCGCAACTGAGTTCCGACCAGCTATAGAAAAAATTTCCGGCATGAATCGCGGCATCAAAGAAGTATTCGCCTTGAGTAAACAGCTCGAACGGCTCGTAACTGATCGAGATCGTGTATCCGGGTGCAATCCCGGTTATGTCTCCGAACACGCCGCCAAGCATTGGTGCTGCCTCCAGTACCAGCTTCTTTCCAACACTGAAATTGTACCCTAGCCAGAGGGACCCTGTTTTGATTGCTTCGTAATTGTAGCGGGCTTCGAGATGCAGCCAGCCGCGATCTGCCACAAGGTTTGGGTTAGCATAGTCGCGTCCGTTCTGGACGAGGTACGTGGAAATCGAAAGCGAGCGCTCCCATTCGTCTTCCGCTGTTTCCTCGGCAACCTCCGGCCGAACATTTTTCTCAGTTCCTCCTAGCGACACGGAAACTAGGGAAGCCAGAGCGGCCGCCACAACTGTGCCTGGGAGGTTCATTCTTAACCTCCGAGCAAAATCGCAATACCGACCAGGACGAGGCCAATAACAACCATTGTTGTCCCCACGATCCGGCGATCAGTTCCGGCATATTGCGCCCATTTTCGCCCAACCAGGAACAGCAGAGCGATTAAAAGAAAATTCGATACACGCAATGCAAAATGCGGCTGGGAAAAAATGAAAAATGGAATTGCCGCCGGCAGACACGAGACGAAGACGAGCAGGAAACAGGCAAGCGCACCGTAGACGTCATCTTTCGTCACGCCCGGCCTGGTAATCCGTGCCTTGGCCATGTGACCAAGAATGGACAGGCTGAAAGCTTCACGCTCCTCGGGGTCCAACAGCGATTGAAGTTCCGGCTCGATTTCATTTTGGATGATGTCGAGCGCTGCGCGGTTGTCGCGAGCACGTTGCACCGCCTCAATCAGTCGGGCTCTGCCACGGCGTTCGGTTAGACAATTCATGATATACATGACCGCATCAATAATCCCCCAGGCGAGATTGCAGCCGATGGCGGCGGCCAGAAGCTGACGAACTCCGGCCCGCCCTTCAGCAACCGTCAATCCGGCAGTCAGTGTGACGGTCAACACCATGATCAAACCAAAAAGGATTTCGCCCAACCGGCTCGCAGGATCGAGGTATCTATGCACAAAACGCTTCATTTTTTCTTCGTCTCGCCATCTTCCGGTCTGTGCATTTGCGCTAAATCATTACCTTGAAATGTAAATTCGGAGCGCGTGAAACCACCGCTGGAAGAACTTCACGCGACTCGCGTCGCATCGGCACCTTGCTCGCAGCATAAGATAAGGACCTGAGATGACCAGCACGAGCGGTTCATTCCTATTGGACCAAAGTCCTATGGCGTCCTAGACCGCAAGCTTGGTACTTATTCCCGGCAGAGTTCGAAGCAAGACCTCTGCGCCACAAGAAACGGATGTCGCAAATGGTTAACCATTAATTTCAATCCACAAAAATCATGTCTACTCAACCGTCAAAAACATCCAAGTCCCCATCCCAATCTTCCGTCGGCATGTTTAGTCCCGGAGAGGCTCGCTGTGATCGCTGGCAGGAGCTGGCTCATGCCGGCCAGACTCTTGTCGCCCAATCTTCCTCCGGCTCTTCGACTAAGGAAACGCTCGCTACGGTGGAAGCTCTGCTCGCGCCGCTTAGTGCCATGGAGACGTTCCGCGCTTATCCGGGCGAAGCGATGATGAGTGCGCTGAAAGATGCGCTCAGCCGGCGTGACTATTCCAGCTTCTCGAGAATCACCAACCGTATCGCTAAGGCAATCATCACTGGATCGTATCGTCGTTCCGCGAATGCCTGGAAGGTTGGCGAGGAAGGAGAGAAGGAAGGAAACGATCGCCTGATGAAGGACTATTTCGATACAGGCGATCTCACTAAACCCTACTTTGAAGTGTTGATCGTCAGTGACGACCCATCGCCGGAACAGGTGCGCCAGGGACGTGCAGAACTGCGACAGCTTCGACGTCCGGAAGATCCCTTTGTGTATGAAGCGGTCACGGTGCCGAGCTTTGAAGACGGCATCCTCGGTGTGGTGCTGAATGCCGATGTGCAGGAGGTG
>DATBDI010000352.1:0-3366 GCA_036270025.1 Candidatus Udaeobacter sp.
CAATTTTCTGGTCGTCGAGTTGATCTGCGCAATGACATCGAGCAACTCGCGTCGCGAATTTGTGAGATCGTTATTTTGGGCTTCGAGGAATTTGTACCGCTCTTCGAGCTCGTCGTATTCGTGAACCGCATCGAGGTTCACTGGGCCCATGTTGTCGAGCTGGGTGCGAAGATCCGTGAGGAGTTTTTCGACCTCTGGAAGGGCGAGCTCCGTCGAGCCCGGCGTCGCAGAGCCTGTCCTGAGCCCGTCGAAGGAAGCTCCGCCCTCCGTGTTCTCCCTGCGCTTGAGTTGTGCGGCCAAAACTTTTTCGAATGCGGTCTGGTCACTCGCAAACTGCCGGAGATCGACGTGGTAGCTGCGCGCGATGTGTTCTGCCAGGTTATCGATCTTCATCTGCACTTGCGACTCGCGCACCTGGCTCTGGGCGCGGCGGTGCTGCAATTCGCCGAGGGAATCGCGCACGCGTCGCAATTCGCCTTCATGATCGGAAATCACGGCGATCCTGGTCGCGCGCTGCTCAGCGATTTTGAGGGCGTTCGCCTCTGCTTCCGCGCGACGCGCGCTCTGTTTTTCAATCAAGATTTCCGATTCGCGCGACTCATCCGCCTGCGCGGCCAGTTTCTCTTCGTACATGCTGATATCCGCAATTCGGATTGCAATCAGCTCGACGAGTTCGGCGTCACGGGCACTCAACGGCTCGCGCTGTGCGATCAGATTTTCACGGCGCTGTCCCTCGGTCGCGAGAGTCAATCGCAGGTGATTGATTTTTTCTGTTAGCTCCTCTTCGCGGAGGACGGTTTCTTTCTGTGCCGCTTCGAATGCAGCGAGCGCGGCCTGCTCTTCTGCGAGTTGATCGCGCATCGTTTGAAGCTCGCGCTCCAAATGTGCCAGTCGTTCGTCGGCCGCAGCCACCTGCCGTTCCAGGGCATTTTTCTCAGATCGTAAATCATTGATCCGCCGTTCGGAGTCGGTGAAGTCGCGCTGGAGCCGCGAAGCGCTTTCCAATCCGGCCTTCGCTTCGTCGCGTCTGGAGCAAAGTGAATCGCGGCGCTTTGCGAGCAGCCCCTCGTCCTTCGCGAGCTCTCCGATTTGCGCTTTGCGCTCCAGCAGGGAAGCGACGCGTACTTCGCTGCTGCCGCCAAAAATAATTCCCTCAGCCGAGATAAATTCCCCGGCCAGCGTGGCAATCGGCAGCGCGGGCTCGTGCTTTTTGCATTCAAGCGCCTGTTGAAAATCCGAAAAGACGGCGACGTTACCGAGCAAGTGCTTGATGAGAGGCACGAGCGATCGCGGCGCGACCAGTTTGTCCGAGGCCCAGGCGAGCGCGCCTTCCGGCAAAGTTTTTTGCGATGTTTCTGGAGTTGGTTCCGGCAGCTTCGGAAGAAGCAGCGCTGCCTGACCGAGCTTCTTTTCCTTGAGTTGGGCGATAATTTCGAAAGCGATGTCGGCATCCTTTAAAACAACGGCGTGGAGATTTCGGCCCAGCGCCGCTTCGATTGCCGGAATGAACTGCGAATCGACGTCCAGATGCGCAACCAGCGAACCGGCAATAGCGTCGCGAAATTTTTCGGCCTCATCGACGCCTCGAAGAACAGCTTTCGAGCCCTCGGCCAGCCCTTCGCCTTCGTCATTGAGCTGGCGCAGAACCTCCAGGCGCGATTGCTTCTCGGCGAGCGTGCGCTCCAACACCGCAAGCTCGTGTTCCAGTTCGGAAACCAATTTCTGTTTTTCGCGAAGCGCTGCCTCAACATCGATTATTTTGCGCTTACTGGTTTTGAGCGAAGCAGCGATTTGGCTGACGAGTTTTTCCCGCGCTTCGCCTGATCTTTGAATTTCCTTCGCGAGGTGTTCGATTTGCTCGCGCGTCGAGTCGCGGCGCGTTTTCGTTCCCGAAAGTTCCTCCTCGAGTGTCGAGACTTTCGTTTCACTTTTTGAGGCAGCGAGCTGTAACTCTTGGAAGCGCGTGCCGCGGTCGCTGCGGTTTTTCTGGATCAGTCCCGCCTGATTGATGACCTGCGTCAGCTCCCCCTGGCTTTGGTTCAGGCGCTGCTCGATTTCTGCGATCAAGGTGTTGGTTTGCTTGATATCTGCGGCATGGTGCTGGCGTTTCTTTTCAGCCTCAGCGATGTCGCGTCGCGCGCGATCGATTAGCTCGCCAAGCTCTTCCGCGCGCTGCCGGTTGAAGTCGATGCGGCTGCGGTGAGCAGCGATTTCGCTTTCAAGTCGCTGTGCCGCGGCACGTGAAGCGGCGATGTCGCTGTCGATTTTGTCCAGCGTGCGACGCTGTTCCGCGAGCACGTTTTCGCTGTCGTCGATTTCTGTGCGCGCACTCTTCTCGCTGTCGGCGAGACGCTCAATCTCATGACGGCAGGCACCGAGCTCACGTTCCATTGAGTCGAGTTGTTTGCGTGCATGATGTGTTTCGAGCACGCGCAGGTCCGCGTGGAGCGCCTGGTAGCGCCGCGCCTTGCCTGCCTGCCGTTGAAGCGAACCGATTTGCCGTTTCACTTCTTTTATCACATCACCGATGCGCAATAGATTTGCTTCGGTCGCTTCGAGCTTGCGCAGCGCCTCGCGTTTTTGCGTTTTGTATCTCGTGATACCAGCCGCTTCCTCGAACACGGCGCGCCGATCTTCCGGATGCGAGCTCAGGATCATGTCTATCCTGCCTTGTTCCATCATCGAGTAGGCGGTCCGCGCGATTCCGGTATCGGCGAACAGGCTCTGAATGTCTCGAAGCCGGCAGGGCGTTTTGTTCAGGAAATATTCTGAATTGCCATCCCGGTAAACGCGGCGTGTCGCGCGGACTTCGTTCCACTCAATCCCCAGCTCTTCAGCGCAATCGCTAAAAGTTACGGAAACCTCGGCGAATCCGACAGGCTTGCGTGTCTCCGTACCGTTGAAAATTACGTCGGCCATTTCGTCGCCACGGAGCGACTTGGCAGATTGTTCGCCCAGCGCCCACCGCACGGCATCGAGCACGTTCGATTTCCCGCAACCATTCGGCCCGACAATCGCGGTGACTCCTTCGTGAAAATTGAAGATGGTCTTATCGGCGAAGGACTTGAAGCCGAATAGCTCGAGCGATTGTAAATGCATTTTGGGCTAAACCTCGGGCCTCGCAAGCCTCAATACAGCACGCCTATTAGGGTTACAAGCGGAAAATCACACAATTTGAAGGGGTTTTGGGGAGCCTTTGCCACAGCATATTGTGGCTGGAGGCAAAGCGAACCCGCCGGTCGCTTTTGCGCACTCTATCCGTTGCCGACCAAATCGACGAGGCCGAACAGCCCGGAACTATTGTAGCCCGACGCACCGCGCATCCTCCCTTAATTCGGACATTAACCCGCACTCTTGCCTTGAACA
>DATBDI010000353.1:0-1533 GCA_036270025.1 Candidatus Udaeobacter sp.
CCTTCACTTTCGATGGGTGAGACCGCCGCGCTTGCGATGTGGATGAGCTGGAAATGCGCGCTGGCTCAGTTGCCTTATGGCGGTGCAAAAGGCGGCGTCGCGATTGATCCCACAAGATTATCGCGCAACGAGCTGGAGGCGGTGTCGCGTCGTTACATGCAGGAGATGATTCCGTTCGTCGGTCCGCACACCGACATCATGGGGCCCGACATGGGCACGAACGAACAGATCATGGCGTGGTTCATGGACACGTATTCCGTCTACAAGGGATATGCGGTCAATGAAATTGTTACCGGCAAACCGGTTGCGATCGGCGGGACGGAAGGCCGCCGGGAAGCGACGGGACGCGGCGCTGTTTATCTGATCGAGCGCGCCATGAACATGTTGAAGATGAATCCCGAAAAATGCACCGCGATCGTCCAGGGATTCGGCAATGTCGGCTCGGTGGCGGCTCTGTCGCTCGCGTACAAAAGCGGCGTCAAAGTCATCGGGATCAGCGATCACACCGCGGCGATCTACAATCCAAAGGGAGTTGACGTAAAAGCCGCGGAGCAGCACATGCTAAAGAAGGGAAATCTGCGGGCGTTTGCTCAGGACGACCATGTTGATCCAAGAGAATTTCTCACACGTCCGTGCGATATCCTCATTCCCGCGGCAGTCGATCGAGTGATTACCGGAAAAAATGCTGGTCAGATTAAGTGCCGTATTCTCGCTGAGGCCGCCAACGGCCCCACTACCCCCGACGCAGACTTGGTCCTCGACAAGCGCTGGGACGAAATTTTCGTCATCCCCGATATTCTGTGCAACGCCGGCGGCGTGATCGTCTCCTACTTTGAATGGGTACAAGGGCTGCAGGCGTTTCTGTGGACGGAATCGGAAGTGACGGACAAACTTTTCCGCATCCTCGAGCACTCGTTCGCGCAAGTGATCAGGCGAGCAAAGGAACATAGGATTTCGCATCGCACAGCGGCCATGGCCACCGGCGTCGAGCGCGTGATTAAAGCGAAACAAGTCCGCGGATTGTTCCCATGAGCGGTCGTTTTCCAAAATGTCCGCCTCTCCCTTGGCGAAGGGGAGAGGATTGAGGTGAGGAGATCGAAGTCGCTCGTGCTGCCAAGCGAACCCTCACTCTAACCCTCTCCCTTAGGAAGGGAGAGGCAAAAAGTTTTGCCCGACTGCCCTACGATGAAGTTCGCGCATTCCGAAGAAAAACGTGACGGCCACGATCTCGACGTTTTGATCGATGAAGAGAATGGCCTTCGAATCGTTGTGTCGCGTCTCGGTGCGGAATTGATCAGTGTCGCGCGAATCAATGAAGCGGGGAAATGGGATGGCTTTCTTTATCGTGACGACGATCTTTCATCGCCGGCGCAGGGCTGGGCGAACCATGCGACGGTCATGGGATATTATCTTCACCGGCTGAAAAACGGTCGCAGCCTGTATCGCGGACGTGAAATCAAGGGCGGCAATCACGGCTTTCTTCGCTCCAAGAAATGGCGTCTCGTCAAATCGTTAGCCGATGAGAGTGCGTCG
>DATBDI010000354.1:0-9830 GCA_036270025.1 Candidatus Udaeobacter sp.
AGCAGTTCGCCATTCAAGCCGATTCGGGAATACGACCACGCCCGCGGCGCCGCGCAATGCAAAACATGCAACTGGTTGGCTCGATCGATCTCCGCTTGCGGTTGCTCGAAAGCAATTGTCCGGCCCAGGGAATAAGTCGCATACACGATTCCTGTGTCCTTGTCTTGCACGCGCACGTACAACGACGTGTGGTCCGGAAATCGATTGGTGAGCAGCGAATAGGTGCGAACGTCCCCGGCCGCGGCGCCGCCGTTTGGAGTGCCCACCGTTTGCTCCCAGATCGGCCGGGCGTCGGTTATTTCGAAAACTCCCGCCCGGGAGTAAAAGAATTTCCCAAGGTCAGCGAAATAAACGTGCGTTCGCACATGATAAGCCCCGAAATCGTGCGCCGGGTATAGCGAAGCAAGATCAATTTGTCGCGTGACCCTCTGGCCGGCTTCGATTTTCAAAGGCGGCTGCGCGTTTTCGGTGTCAAGCGGCGGGATCGATTGACCGTCGTTTCCGGTTACCTCGAATCCAAGCCAAGGCTGTCCATCGGAGTCGCGTAGCTCGATATCGCGTCCGGCCAGGTTGGTAATGGCGACTGTGGCCATAACTGGTTCGTATGCGATGTACTGCAGGCGCTTGAATTTCAGGTCCACTTGAACTTGTCCTCGCGCTGCGGCGGCAGAAAGCAAAACGCAGGCAAAGGGCAGAACGCGCCTGAATTTTGGCCACCGAATCGGTATTGCGGCGATGCTCATGCCGCATTCCGGTGGATTAGGAACAATGGTGTCATTGTGCTGAGGGGTTCTTCGAAGGAGGAAAAAGCTGTAACAACCGCGACGGTTCCGCCTGGACAGCTTGCAGCTCATCGTCGTAATACACGCGGACAATATAGCCCAGGTATTTTCGCAGTGTGCTATCGGCCGCGGCGCCTTTGCCTCGAGTCTTGCGGCCCGGTTTGATAGTTGCCGCCGCCTCCGACAACGATGTCTCCGATGAAGCGACGGCTCTTTTTGGACGAACGTATTTCACCGCGAGCACCTCCGGGTTATCGTCGCTCCAGTCATGCTTGGGCGTTAGCCAATCGTAGTTCACGTCCGCATCGGTGAGTTTCACATCTTTATCGCCGACGGTATCGTAGAACTCGACCTTAATTTTGACTTTGGTGTGATCGATGTCCGCGCCCGGCTGCTTTTTTATACCGATCTGAAATGCGAGGCTCATCTCCGCGTCCGGATCCGGCGTCTCTGCGATTTTAACGTCACTGATGCCCATCACGGATCCTTCAGCCTGACCTCCAAGATCTCTGTTCGCCGGGGACTCGGCAGATGAACTCGCGCCAGTCGGTTCTGTCGTGGCCGGAGCCGGCACCCCTAATTTCAGGCGTTGCTCAGCGAGGTCGTATCCCGCGCCAGCGGCCGGTCCGAGTTCCTGGAGTTTACGCCACATCTCGTTGGCACGATCGTACATTTGCACGCGATCATACGTCTTGGCTGTTTCCATGAGCACGGCGGGATTGTCGGGTTCGCTGTCGAGCGCTTCCTGAAATCGGGCGATCGCGTTTGTTGTATCATCCCGGTCACGGAATTCGATGCCTTGGCGGAGCAACTGATCGACAAGCGACGGAGAAGAAGCAGCAATTGCGGCGGCTGGTGAAACCGCGGGTGGTGCCGCGGGTGGTGCAGGCGTTGGCTGGGCTGCTGGCCTGGCTGGCACACTCACTGCAAGGGCTTGCGTGGACGCGCGGCTGGCGCGAAGCCGGCCAACGTAATAAGAACTTGCGGCGAAGATCTCAGCGACAGCCAGCAGTACAACAAACCCGAGCCCCACATTGAAGCTTGGATCGACCTGAATCGCGCGTGAGAGAAGCGTCCGCATGTCCCAATGAACCCACTTCTGTAAGCGCGCTGTCGTCAGGCTGTCAACTCGGGGAGCATTTGGAAGGGCGTCCGGCTGCGTGCTATCGCGAAATGTCGTCCTGACTCAACAGTTTGAAACCTTCGCCGGCTAATACTGACGATGCGCATTCGGTATCATCTACGTGCACCGCAATTGCCGCGAAGCCGCGCGGGCGGATCAGCAACGGATAAGCAAAATGAACGTTGACCTCTGCCATTACCAAGGCCGCAAGTAACTTCGCCAGTTGAGTGGCGACCTCTTGCATCTCGACGACGACCACCTCGCTCAACCCAAAAGGAACATTCTTTTCGCGGAACAACTTCTCCACGCGCGCCGGATCGCTCGCGATGATGCGTGCGATCGCCGAGTCGGTGGATTCAGATACGCTCAGCGCGACGACGTGTGTGTTCTTGGTATCGAGCAGCTTCACGACATCGAGCATCGCTCCGACTTTGTTCGGTAGGAACACCGAGAACTGCTTGACCAGCGGTCCTTCGAATTTTGAGGTTGTCTCCGGCAGATTCACAGTCATTTGGACAAAGACGCCCCAATGTATCCTCCACAGGCGCGCCACACCAAGTATCTCACTCCACGTGTTTTGTTGGCAAATCCTAATGTCATTTCGTTCGTCGAAGCTATAGCTCGCAGTCATTGAGACTGTTCATTTCGTCGCAGCACCTTACATTCGGTCTCCGACCATGGAGCAAGATAACGAGCTAATCGCCCTGCGGCGGAAAAAACTCGACGCTCTACGCGCCAAAGGCATCGAACCGTTCGGCTCCGCGTTCGAGGTAAGCGGATCGATCGGGGAGGTGCGCGAGCAATTTAAAGAAGGTGAAACTCTTCGCGCGGCAGGGCGCATCACGGCGCATCGCGACATGGGCAAAAGCCATTTCCTCGATCTTCGCGATGCTACCGGCCGAATCCAAATTTACCTCCACGCAAAAGAAGTCGGTCCGGAACTGATCGACCTTTTTGGCTTGCTCGACATCGGTGATTTCATTGGTATGGAAGGAATATGCTTCGTCACTAAAAGCGGAGAGCCGACGCTAAAGGTGCGCACATTCCAGCTGCTCGCGAAGGCGTTGCGACCTCTGCCGGAAAAATGGCATGGCCTGCAGGACATTGAAGCGCGGTATCGTCAGCGTTATCTCGATCTTCTCACAAACGAACGTTCGCGCACGGTGTTCCACAAACGCATCGCGATTGTGCGCGAGGCCCGGCGTTTCCTCGAACAGCGCGGCTTTTTGGAAGTTGAGACGCCAATGCTGCAAACCATTGCCGGAGGCGCGGCCGCCGAACCTTTCAGCACACATCACAAGGCGCTCGGAATCGATCTTTACCTGCGCATCGCCCCGGAACTTTACCTCAAGCGCTTACTGGTTGGGGGATTCAACAAGGTGTTCGAAATCAACCGCAATTTTCGCAACGAAGGGATTTCCAGAAAGCACAATCCGGAATTTACAATGCTCGAGGCTTACTGGGCCTACGCGGACTTCGACAAGATCGCAAATCTTGCCGAGGAACTGATTTGCCATGTTGCCGAGAAGATCTGCGGCGCACTGACAGTGGAGCACACGGACAATGACGAGAAAGTCGTTCGCACGATCAATTTGAAACGACCGTGGCGCAGAGCCCGGTATCGCGATCTGCTCCGTGAAGTCGGTGGAAAAGATTGGTTCGAGTTGTCGCCGGAACAACGGCGCCGTCGTGCCATCGACGACTTCAAATTGGAAGTCCTGCCTCAACTGGCCGATTTCGAAGTGACGCAGCATGTGTTCGAAAAACTCGTTGAGGAGAAGACGATCGATCCTTTGTTTGTGACGCATTGCCCTAAGGAGCTGGTACCGCTGGCGAAACAAAACGCAGCCGATGATTCGCTCGTCGATGTTTTCGAGCTGATCATCAACGGCGCGGAGATCGCGCCCGGCTACACCGAACTGAACGATCCGTTTGTGCAACGTCAGCGTCTGCTGGAGCAGGCAGGCGAAGAGAAGCAATCGATCGACGAGGAATTTCTGCTCGCACTTGAGCACGGCATGCCGCCGGCAGGAGGCATTGGCATCGGCATTGATCGCCTGACAATGTTACTCACCGGCGCGGAATCGATCCGGGATGTTATTCTGTTCCCGCTGTTAAGACCGAGAAGAATGTAGCCGTCGCTCTGTGAGCGGACACGCCGGCTCGCGCGTTAAGAAGCGTTGTCCGCCTGTGATTGCAGTGTGAACAAATCCGTTCTAACGCTTTAGGAGCAAACGATGAAAACTTTTGAGCTTGGAGCACTGCCGCGGGACGAGGTAGGTCGCTTCGTTCGCGGGTTGCATTCGGATCCCTTCAGTGTTCTCGGTCCGCATCGCATTGGTGAGGAGTTGGAAATTCGGGCCTTTCGTCCAGATGCGCGCGCTGTCGAGGTCGTTCTGGATGGAGATTCAGACAGGCCGATCGTAGCGGAGCGAATTCACCCGGAGGGATTTTTTTGCGCCACGATTCCCGATGCAACTAGGGACGTGCCGTATCGTCTTCGCGTCACTGCATCCGACGGTTCGCAGCAGCTTACACGCGACCCTTATCAATACGGACCGATCCTGGGGGAGGTCGATCTGCATCTCTTTGCAGAAGGGCAGCACTGGAATATCTATGAGAAGTTTGGCGCGCATCTGCGCACAGTCGGTGATGCCGCAGGCGTTTATTTCGCCGTCTGGGCGCCTAACGCGCAGCGCGTCAGCGTCGTCGGTGACTTCAACAACTGGGACGGCCGGGTTTATCCGATGCGCAAGTTGTTAGACGCAGGCGTATGGGAACTGTTTTTGCCCGGGATCAAGCAAGGCGCGCACTACAAATTTGAAATTCTCACGCAAACGGGAGCCGTGCTGCTTAAGAGCGATCCATTCGCGTTTTTCAATCAACCCGGCAAATCAACCGCCTCGCTCGTGTACGATCTGGAGCGTTACGGCTGGAACGATGCCGAATGGATGGAAGCGCGGCAGAAGAAAAACTGGCCGCAAAATCCAATCAGCATCTACGAAGTCCACATTGGTTCATGGCGACGCAAAACTGAGGATGGAAATCGCCAGCTATCGTACCTCGAGCTCGCTGACACATTGCTGCCATACGTGTTGGAGATGGGCTTTACGCACATCGAGCTGTTGCCGGTTGCAGAGCATCCGTTCGAAGGCTCGTGGGGTTATCAAGTCACAAACTACTACGCGCCTACCAGCCGGTTCGGCCCACCCGATGACTTGCGTCACTTCATCGACAGGTGTCATCAGGCAGGCATTGGCGTAATCATGGATTGGGTGCCGGCGCATTTTCCGAAAGACGCCCACGCGCTTGCCGAATTCGACGGCACACATCTCTATGAGCACAGGGACCCGCGCCAGGGCGAGCAGCAGGATTGGGGCACGCTCATTTTCAACTTCGGCCGCAATGAGGTGCGCAATTTTCTGATCGGCAACGCACTCTTCTGGCTGGAGAAGTATCACATCGACGGTCTGCGCGTGGACGCTGTCGCTTCGATGCTTTACCTCGATTATTCGCGAAAACCCGGCCAGTGGATTCCGAATGTTTACGGCGGCCGCGAGAACCTCGACGCGATCTATTTTTTGAAGAAGTTTAACGAAATCTGTTACGAGCGTTTTCCCGGGATAATGACCATTGCTGAGGAATCAACGGACTGGCCCGGCGTTTCGCGTCCAACTTATCTTGGCGGCCTCGGATTCGGCTTCAAATGGAACATGGGCTGGATGCACGATTTCCTTCAGTACATGAGCATCGATCCGATTTACCGCCGTTTTCACCACGGCAATATCACCTTCTCGTTGCTCTATGCGTTCCAGGAGAATTTCATTCTGGTGCTCAGCCATGACGAAGTGGTCTACGGCAAGCGCTCCTTGTTGTGGAAGATGCCCGGCGACGAATGGCAGGAGTTTGCCAATCTGCGGATGTTTCTGGCGTGGATGTACGGCCATCCGGGCAAGAAACTGCTTTTTATGGGCGGCGAATTCGGCCAGCGCAACGAATGGAACCACGATACAGGCCTCGACTGGCAACTGCTCAAGCTTCCACGGCATGACGGGTTGCGCCGGTTCGTACAACATCTGAATTATACCTACAAAAGCGAACCCGCACTGTGGCAGCTCGATGATACCTACGACGGGTTCGATTGGATTGATTTTCACGACGCGGATAACAGCGTCGTATCGTTCCTCAGAAAATCGCGCCACGGCGCTGCGGCGACGCCTGAGCCTGGCGATGCCAGCAGGGGCGACATCATCGCCTTCGTGGTGAACGCAACGCCGGTGGTGCGTTATAACTACCGTTTGGGCGTGCCTGAGGCCGGCTTTTATCGCGAGATCATCAACACGGACGCTGAGACGTACGGCGGCAGCAACGTAGGAAATTTCGGCGGCGTCCAAAGCGAAACCCGCGCGTGGATGGGCCGCGAACATTCGATCGTTATCCATTTGCCGCCGCTTGCAACGGTCGCGTTCAAGCTGGAACGGTGATGCTAGCCGAATAGCAATCCTGCCTTAGTGCAGGGTAGGATATTTCCTGATCGTCGCGAGCCACAAAGATTTTTTGTGGCGGCCCACAATCGTCAAAGGCTGTCTGTCGCAGTAACTTATCCGCATAGCGACATTTCATCATTCTCTGAAGTCACCGTTAGGCGGCGGACAAACAAACGTCCGTTTGGCTGTTGTAAGTCGAACCATCTAACAAAGCCTTCGGTTCGGGAGATTGAAACTGGCTCGATCGGCGGGGGCGAAATCAAGAATGGGGGAACAATGAAATTATCAGTTGAAGCGAAAGTGGCTGCTGCTATAGCAACGGCTTTCGTAGGCTTAACCATGGGAGCCATTGCGCGGGGAAACGGTGCCGGCCAAACTGATGGGTCTGATGGGTACGGTCCTGTTAATAATCCTGGAGTAAAGAGGCCCATGAACGAGCAGGGATACAATGGTTCTTTGCCTGGCCGCACAAATGCCTGGGAAAACAGACAGAAGCCGCTCGCCGGATGAGGAATATTCGCGGCTAAGACTAAGAAATTCTCGAATGCAAGTTGCTCGGGTGTAAGGGACAAAGTAACAGCGGCACCGGAGTTATTCTTCGGTGCCGTTGTGCTATTTGGCTCCTGTGGCTTCTAGGCATACCAATTCCGAGGTCGCTTCTTATTTTTCTGCTGCGTGGTTGCACGTAAACTTAAAGCAGCACGATTGTGAGCAGTCGGTTTGAAAGTTTTGGTAGTAACAGGTGGCTAGAGGGCTTCCGACGTGAATTCGCCATCACTGACCCGTGTGCGCACTATCATTTTTGACCGGACTGCAGTGACGGTCCGGATGATTTTACCCCGGTCGTCAGTGGTGATGCTGTAACCGCGGCGCAGCGTGGCGTCAGGTCCGAGCACACGGAGAACTCCTTCGATGCGCTGGAAACGGTGCATTGCATTTTCGACCAATCGAGGCGGACACGCGACAAATCGCCGGTGCAGATCGGCGAAGCGATTGCGGCGCTCCATGATTTCGCGCTCGGGACTGCGTGCCTCCAATGCACGGGAGATGTGGAGAAGACCTCGCTTGTAGCGGTCGATTCCGTGGGCGAGACAGCGTTGCAACGTATCGCGAGCATGATCGAGACGTTGCTGCGCGTCGCGAGTCCGGTTCAGTAACTGGCCTGCAAGCGCTCGCGCGGAGCCGTCGATCTGGCGCCGAAGATCAATAATGTCAGGGACGATCAATTCCGCAGCAGCACTCGGCGTCGGCGCCCGTAAGTCCGCGACGAAATCGCAGATAGTGAAATCAATTTCGTGGCCGACTGCAGAGACAACCGGTATTGCAGAATGGAAAATTGCCCGGGCGACGATCTCTTCGTTGAACTCCCACAGGTCTTCGATGCTCCCGCCGCCCCGAGTTACGACGATGAGCTCGACGGGCGCAAACGTCGCGCTCGCCGCGGCGAGTTCGCGAATGGCGACGGCGATCTCCTGAGCTGCGCCGCTTCCCTGCACGCGCACCGGGTTGATTAAAATTTGCAACCAGGGCGCGCGACGGCGCAGTACGTTCAACATGTCACGAATTGCCGCGCCGCTTGGCGACGTTACGATTCCGATGCGTCTTGGAAATTTTGGTAGCGGCCGTTTGCGTTCTGTTGCGAACAGGCCCTCGGCCTGAAGCTTGCGCTTAAGCGCTTCGAATTTTGCCTGAAGCAGGCCTACACCCCGAGGCTGTACGATCTGAACGTTAAGCTGATATTGTCCACGTGCTTCGAAGACAGTGACTGTGCCATAAATCTGCACGTCCGCTCCATCGGCCAGCGGTTGTCGCAAAGGCGCCATGGTGTCGCGCCAAATCACGCACGAGACTTGGGCGCGCTGGTCCTTCAGTGTGAAATACTGATGGCCGCTCGGGTGCAATTTGTAATTTGAAATTTCTCCCTGCACCCAGACCGCGCTGAATTTCGTCTCAAGCGTGCCGCGGATGCTTCGCGTCAGCTCGGAAACTGTGAAGACCTTGGATGTCTGTTGCAGGAAATCCCCTCTGAGTTGCATCTGGGACAATGAAGCACAGAGGTCGCAGAGCGCGCAGAGTTTTCCGATGTTTTCTTGACCGTCTTCGCTTGTCCGGGGATAATCGCCACGTATGAAAATTCACCTTCTGTTCCGCCCCATCCTTTGCGTGGTCGTTGTCGGCTTGATCGGCTCCGCAAACGAAGCCCAAGCGGCCAAGCGCTCCAGGCGACCGGTGAAGATTGGCGTCCTTGTCTCTTTGACTGGCTCGTGGTCGACTCTCGGCAAAAACACGGTTGCGGCGCTGCAAATTGCATCCGAAAACCTCGAAAACATCCGGCCACAGTATCGTCCGGCCCGGTTCCGATTCCTTGTTCGAGATACGCAGCTCGATCCAGAGAAGGCACTCGACGCTATCAGGGATCTTGACCATCGCGGTGTGAAGATTGTCATCGGACCGCAATCGAGCGCCGAGGTTGCCATGATCAAGCCTTATGCGGACGCGCACAACATCCTCGTGATCAGTCAGGGCAGCACGGCTTCGTCGCTTGGAGTCCCCGGAGACAACATCCTTCGTTTCTGCCCAAACGACATCCCTGAGGCGGAGGCGATCGTTGCCTTAATGCGACATGATGGCATTCACACCATCGTTCCGCTCTGGCGCAACGACAGGGGCAACAACGGTCTGCACGATTCCGTTCAGACACGATTCCAGGCCCTCGGCGGCAGAGTGACTCAAGGCTTTCGGTACGAACCTACGACGAGTGATTTCTCGGCTGCCACGAGCTCTGTCGCGTCACAAATTCAAAACCTAATCAGCGGCGGCACCGCCCCTTCTGCTATCGCGGTGTATCTGGCTGCGTTCGATGAAGTCGTCGGGGTGTTTCACTCGGCCGAGGCGAATCCTGCGCTGTTGAACAGCGCCTGGTACGGCAGCGACGGCGTCGCGCTATCTGCGGTGTTGATAGCCGATGCTACGGCGGCAGCGTTTGCCACCCACGTGGGTTATCCGAATCCAATCTTCGGACTGCCTGAAGGGTTACGGAATAGATGGCAGCCAATCGCCGATGAGATCGAGGCGCGAACGGGCATCACAGCGGATGCGTTTGCGTTATCAACTTACGATGCGCTTTTTATCGTGCAGCTTGCTTTGGTACATGCGAATCCCCAAAACAATTTCGGCAACTTCAAAGCGGCATTTGTAGATGAGGCCGGCCATTACCACGGCGTGACTGGCTCGACAGCGCTCGATGCCGCTGGGGACCGGCTTAATGGGGATTTCGATTTCTGGGCCGTGCGACTACAGAATGGCGGCTACACGTGGGTGCGGACCGGAACGTACAACAATGGCGTCCTCACGTTATTCTGAGGATGACCTACATAGAGTTGCAGCTCGTGCGGTGTAGCGGTGCTTGTGTGAAGCACCGGAACGAATAGGCGTTCG
>DATBDI010000355.1:0-8278 GCA_036270025.1 Candidatus Udaeobacter sp.
CAAATCGACGTTCCGGTCGCGCCGTCAAAATTGATCGCGGTTGGATTGAATTATGCGGATCACATCGCGGAGATGAAAAGGACGGAGCTGGGGACGCCGTTGATATGGTTCAAAGCGCCCACCTCACTGTTGCCGCACAACGGCGCGATTGAAATTGCGTTTTCGGAACACCGAACGGATTTCGAAGCAGAACTGGCCGTCGTGATTGGGAAAAGGGCGAAAAACGTGGCGGCGGAGCAGGCGCTCGAGTTTGTGTTCGGTTACACAATCGGTCTGGACATTAGTGATCGCGATTTGCAAAAGAGCGAGAAACAATTTGGCCGCTGCAAATCGTTCGACACGTATACGCCGATCGGGCCGTTCGTGCATACCGATGCCGATGTGAGCGATGTTACGCTCGAACTACGCCAGAATGCCGAGCTGCACCAGAGCACGCGAACGAGTCGAATGATCTATTCGGTGCCGGAAATCATTTCATTCGCGACCCAGTCCCTGACGTTGTTGCCTGGGGACGTGATTTTAACTGGAACGCCCGCCGGTGTCGGACCGATTCACGACGGAGATCAATTGGAAGCCGCGATCGACGATTGGCCGCGTCTGCGAAACAGTGTTGTGATTCACAAGGATGTCGCCGACGGCACCGGTTAACCGGCTCAGCAATCACAACTTTCAAATATTTTCGTTACATCCCAGCAGTAGAGATATTTCGAATAAAATATGCCACCTCACGATGGAAGCGTCGCCGAAAAAAATGAAAAGTTTTGCTCGACTCTCGGCTGAGTCGTCTGCGATAAGGGAAAACCTGTCTCAAAACTCAAGCGGTCACATCCGAACTCCTGCTTCAACTATGAAAACACTACTCACCATCTCTGCATGCTCACTCGCGTTTGCGCTCGTTTCGCTCGCGCAATCTCCTCCGCCGGCACAGTCGCCTGCCACCGCACCGGCTACGAGACCGGCCGCACAGGCGCCGATGAATCCTGCCGCTGCGGCGCAATCGCCGGCTACGAATGTTCCGCCGGGACAGCCTGCGGCACCGGGTGCAAGCGTTCCGGTGACGCTGAGCCCTGCACCGGCTGGCGCGATGAGTCCCGCAGCCGTTGGGGCAACAAGTCCCGCTGCAGCTGGCGCCACGAGTCCGGCAGCAGCAGCCGCGACAAGTCCTTCGCCAGCGGCATCGCCGACTCCCGAGACCGGCTTTTTCGCGGGCAACTGGTTAATTAGCAAGTTTCACCAGGGCGGCCCGGTGATGTGGCCGATCTTAATCGTCTCGATCATCGCGCTTACCGTCGTCATTGAAAGATGCTTTTGGTGGAGTGGGCGGTGGTTCCGGCGGGACCCGAAACGGATTGAGAAAGTATTCACAGCTATCGAAAATGGCGATGTGGCCGAGGCTTCGAGACTGTCCAGAGGTTCGCGCGACCCGGTGTTGCGGATGATGTGGAACGGTCTCAATCACCAGCACGCTTCCTTGCAGGGCGCACTACAGGTTGCCGCCGGTATCGAGATCAAGCGAGCCGGTCGATTCCTGGTGGTGATGGACACGCTGGTTACGCTGGCACCTTTGCTTGGTCTGTTAGGCACGATTACCGGGCTGATCAGATCGTTCAGTTTTCTCGGTAACGAGGAACTCGCTGTGCAGGCTGTCACTGGTGGTATCGCCGAAGCCCTCATCGCCACGGCGTGCGGTCTCGGCATCGCGATCTTCGCGTTGATTCCGTTTAACTTTTTCACGTCGCGTGTGTCTAACTTAGAGTTCGAACTGCAAACAGCGGCGACGAACCTCGAAGTTATGCTCGAAGCCAAACAGAGGGAGCGAGAAGGCGTGCATCGCGAGGCCGTGCATATCGAGAGCGGCACGCCGTCCGCTGCAACACGTTCTTCGATTTAGAAATTTATCATGCACGTAACCTCACCTGTCCCTCATAAGAAAGCGCGGATCGAGATCATTCCGTTGATCGACATTATGTTCTTTCTGCTCGCCAGCTTCATGATGGTGAGCCTGAGCCAGGTGCACATGAAAGGCATCAAAGTCAATTTGCCCACCGGGGTTTCGGGTGAAACGCAGTCTAAGCGCGATTACATCAGCGTCTCAGTCGATCAGAGCGGCCATTACTTTTTTGATAAGAATGAACTGAGCGATGCTGATATGCAGGCCAAACTCATACAGGTGCATCAGGCCGATCCCGACGCGAAGGTATTCGTCCGGGGCGATCGTGACACCGTTCACGGCAACGTCGTCCATTTACTGGACATGTTGCGCGCGGCGGGCTTTTACAAAATTTCCTTTGAGATTAAGAGCGAAGCCCTGAAGGCAGTCCCCGGACCCGGAGCGGGACATTGATCTGACATGGCGGAAGAAACAATACGACCGTTGATGTATCGACCACCGGCACCGTGGTATTTCTGGGGTGCGTTGGGCGTTGCATTAGCGGCACATCTCACCGCCGTTGCTCTTGCCCAAAAACGTGAGCAGCCGGCCGAGATTCCGCCTGATATACCAACAGCGGTTGTGGAGGCAACGCTCCAAGCCACGGAAGAGCCAACGCCGCCGCCGGAAGACATTCCGTTGCCTGAGCCTCCGCCTCCACCGGACATCAAGCCTGAATACGTTGAAGAAACCACTCCGCCACCGAAGCGGCCGCAGCAGGCGCAAAAGTTTACTCCGATCAAGGCGCCGCAAGCCGCTGGTCGCCCAGGGACACTCACTGCGTCTGGTGCCAAAGCTGCGGCGCTATACGCTCCCAAGCCTGAATATCCTTACGAGGCCCGTAGTCGCCACGTCACTGGCAGCGGTGTTTGCGTCGTTGACGTCGATCCCTCCAGTGGAAATGTCACCAGCGCTTCAATGGGACAAAGCACCGGGAACCCCATATTGGATAATGCCACTATAAGCGCATTCCGACGGTGGAGGTTTAAGCCGGGTTCTGCGTCCAAAGCGAGGATTCCTATTACTTTTACTATGACCGGCGCATCCTACTGAATTCTGCCCAACGATCATGAGAGTATCTTCACCAGTTCCGCATAAACGAGCTCGGATCGAAATTATCCCGCTCATCGACATCATGTTCTTTCTGCTCGCCAGCTTCATGATGGTGAGCCTGAGCCAGACCCACATGAAAGGTATTCGCGTCAACCTGCCGGCTGCAGTCGCGCCTCCGCCGACCACGGTTAAGGATTACGTGTCGATCAAGATTCAGGAGGGGAATGCCGTTTACTTCGACAACGCATTTGTGTCAGATGACCAGGTCCTTCCGCGCCTGTATCAGCTCCACACGGCAAATCCCGATATCAAAGTCTCCATTAGCGCGAGCCTGTTGGCCATGCATGGTGACGTGATTAGTGTTCTCGACAAGGTGCGTAATGCCGGCATAACCAAAGTCGGATATCAAATCAGAGCAGCCGGTGCTCAGGGTGGGAAGCCGGGCGCTGCACCAGGCGCACCCCCGCCGGCACCACCCCCGCCAAAGCCCTAGGGGCTAAGAAACCCGCGTAGTTGTTCCACGGCGCGAGCCCTATGGCTGAGCTTGTTCTTTTCCGCCGGCACAAGCTCGCCGAACGTTTGGTCGAGCCCCTGCGGGATAAAAACCGGATCGTATCCAAATCCGCACGGGCCCCGCGGCCGATCGCCGATTTTGCCTTCGATGACTCCTTCGAAGGTTTGGATCACGTTGCCATCACGGGCGAGCGCGAGCACGCAACGGAAGCGAGCACGACGCGGATCGTTCGCAGCACCAACTCGCGTGAGTTCCGCCAATAGCTTCTCGACGTTTTGCTCGTCGGTAGCGTTGGCGCCGGCGTATCGAGCGGAATAAACCCCCGGCGCGGCACCAAGCACGTCGACTTCGAGGCCAGAGTCATCTGCAATGACAAGACCGCGCATGTGCTTTGATACCGCCACAGCCTTGAGAATCGCGTTTTCTTCAAAACTTCTTCCAGTCTCCGCAATGTGAGGAACCTCACGATGCGCAGCCAAATCAGTCACCTTGAATTGCGGCCCGAGAATAGCTCGGATTTCAAATGTCTTATGCGCGTTGCGCGTTGCGAACAAAAGCTCGGTCACACTTAAATGAAATCTGAAATCCGGGAATCCGAGAGTAAATTTTAGTTTCTTTTCCTGTTTTCGTGGTGTCCTGATTGATTTCGTAATGAGCAGCGAACGCCGTAAACCGTATCCATTCGACCGAATCGAACCGAAATGGCAGGCCATTTGGGACGAGCGTCAGGTTTTCCACGCGCCCAATCCCGAGGAGGAAGGTTTCGACGCCGCCAAGCCAAAATTCTACATCCTCGACATGTTCCCGTACCCGAGCGGAACGGGGTTGCACGTTGGACATCCCGAAGGTTACACGGCCACGGACATCGTTGCGCGGTACAAACGGCTTCGCGGATTCAACGTCTTGCACCCGATGGGATGGGACGCCTTCGGGTTACCGGCGGAGCAATACGCGATCAGAAGCGGACAGCATCCCGCCATCACAACGGGAGAGAACGTCGCGAGATTCAAAGCGCAATTAAAACGGATCGGTTTTTCGTACGATTGGCAACGCGAGATTAACACGACCGATCCGCGCTATTACAAATGGACGCAGTGGATTTTTCTCCAGATTTACAATTCCTGGTTTAATCCGGACAGCAGACGCGCGGAGCCGATTTCAACCTATCGCGGTGGCGATCCCGACGGTGTTCGCCTGGCGTACGTTGCCGATGTACCGGTCAACTGGTGTCCGGAGTTGGGCACAGTGTTGGCCAATGAAGAAGTTGTCGACGGGAAGAGCGAGGTGGGTGGATTTCCGGTTGTTCGAAGGCCAATGCGACAATGGATGTTGCGCATCACCGCGTATGCGGAGCGATTGCTCGAAGGACTGGACGAACTTGATTGGCCAGAAGGAATCAAACTGCTTCAGCGCAATTGGATTGGTCGCAGCGAAGGAGCGGAAATCGACTTCACGATTGCAAATTTGGACGACAAGATTCGCGTCTTCACCACGCGTCCTGACACACTCTACGGCGCCACGTACATGGTGCTGGCACCGGAACATTCGCTGGTCGATCTCATCGTCACGGAGGAGCAGTGGCCAGAAGTTCGCGACTATCGCGAGCGCGCCGCGCGCAAAAGTGAGTTAGAGCGGACCGATGTTGGCAAGGAAAAGACCGGTGTTTTTACCGGCGCCTACGCGATCAATCCCGCCAACGACGAGCGGATTCCCATCTGGATTGCTGATTATGTGCTCGCTGGATATGGGACCGGCGCGATAATGGGCGTGCCCGCGCACGACGAGCGCGATCTCGAGTTTGCGCGAAAATTCGATCTGCCGGTCCGCGAAGTGGTTCAGCCGTCTGCCGGTGAAAATCCGATCGGCTTCGTTGGCGAAGGCACTGCTATCAATTCGCCGGTGATCGACGGGCTACCGTCGGCGCAGGCGATCCGCAGAATCACCGAGTGGCTCGAGCAGCGCGGTGCTGGCAAGGGTGCAATCAATTATAAGCTGCGCGATTGGTTATTCTCGCGTCAGCGGTATTGGGGCGAGCCATTTCCGATTGTGTGGGAAAAAGGGAACCATCGGGCGTTGGAGGAAAAGGAATTGCCGATCGTGCCGCCGCCGCTGGACGATTACAAACCAACCGGAACCGGAGAACCGCCGCTGGCAAAGGCAAAAGAGTGGATTCGTTACTCCGACGCAGCAATGCGCGAAACAAACACGATGCCGCAGTGGGCGGGTTCGTGCTGGTATTACCTGCGATTTTGCGACCCGCACGACGATCGCCGGTTCGTCGGCGAAGAGGCGGAACGCTACTGGATGGCTGGCGACCACCCCGGCGGAGTCGATGTGTACGTCGGCGGCACTGAACACGCTGTGCTGCACCTGCTGTATTCACGCTTTTGGCACAAGGTGCTGTTCGACCTCGGCTACGTGTCCAAGCCGGAACCGTTCCAGCGTCTCGTGAACCAGGGCGTTATCCTCGGCGAGGACAATCAGAAAATGTCGAAGTCCCGCGGCAATATTGTTAATCCTGACGACGTTATCGAACAGCATGGGGCGGATGCATTTCGCTGTTACGAGATGTTTATGGGGCCGCTGGAACAAATGAAACCCTGGAGTATGCGCGGCGTGGAAGGCGTAGCGCGATTTCTCGCCCGCGTCTGGCGGCTGCTCATTACTGAGAATCAGGCCGGTAGCCGGGAGATATCCGACAAGATCAAAGCCGTTGATCCCGACAAAGCGCAACAGAAGGTCTTGCACGCCACGATCAAGAAAGTCACTGAGGATATCGAGTCGTTCTCGTTTAACACTGCGATTTCGCAGATGATGATCTTCGTAAACGCGTTTACCAACGCCGAAATGATTCCGTTGTTGCCGATGCGCGCCTTCCTGATCCTACTGAACCCCTTTGCCCCCCACATCGCCTCCGAGTTATGGGAAACTCTAAATACGAAATTCACCGATGCGCGCGGCGACATCACGGAACAGCCCTGGCCAAGTTATGACGAGCGGCTGCTCGTCGGGCAAGAGGTTGAAATTGTAATTCAAATAAACGGGAAACTGCGCGATCGAATCAAGATGTCGATCGTGGCGACCGAAGAGGAAATGAAAGCCGCCGCTATCGCGACCCCCAAAATTCAGAAACTCGTTAGCGGAAAAAACATTGGCAAAGTCGTCGTCGTACCCAAAAAGCTTGTCAACATAGTGGTGCGCTGATAAGCGGAGCTTATGTGGAAAGAGTTTAAGGAGTTTGCTGTCAAGGGGAACGCGATTGATCTCGCGGTCGGCGTGATAATTGGCGCCGCCTTCGGCTCGGTAATCGGTTCATTGGTCAAAGACATCATCATGCCGCCTATTGGATTACTCACCGGCGGTCTTGATTTTTCCAACCAATTCCTCGTGCTCAAAGGTGCGCCAGGCGGCGCAACATTTGCGACTTCGGCTGACGCAGCAAAGGCCGGTGCTATCACTTGGAACTATGGCAACTTCATCACGCTGCTGATAAACTTCCTTATCGTCGCCGTTGCGATCTTCATCATCGTCAAAGGGGTGAACAGGATGAAGCGACCGACGCCAACCGCGGCCCCGGTTTCGAAGGAGTGCCCGGCTTGTGCAATGACGATTCCGGCCAAGGCGACTCGTTGTCCCCATTGCACGAGCGAGCTCTCGCAGGCGGGCCACGTGCCAGCGCCGTAGCCGGCCTAGTTGGTCTCGGCTGGGAGAATCACACTCCCAAAGAGTCTCAGCCCTAGGGAATTTTTGTAAATTATTCCTTGCCCTTCGCTTTTCGGGCTGCTATTGAGGGCCCGATGCGATGCCTTAACCTCACGCTCGCAGGCGGCGTAGCGTGCTTCATCGTCGGCTGTGCTACGCAACCGAAAGCGACTCTCACCAGCGGCCAGCGCTTATCCAACGTCCGCACCACCGCCTATACCCATCTTGAAGGAGGAAGCGGCCGTAATAACGCCCTCGGGCAGTATCTTTCCGGCCGGCAGGTAATGAGTGCCGCCTCTGACTGGTCGCGCTATCCGCTCGGAACACGCTTCCGGATCGCGGATACGAGCGAGGAATTCGTGATCGATGATTACGGCGCAGCCCTGATTGGCACCGACACGATTGACCTCTACAAGCCGAGCCGACTGGAGATGAAGCGCTGGGGTGTCCGCCATGTGGACATCGACATCTTGCAATGGGGCTCGGAGGAACAAAGTTTGAAAGTTCTCGCGCCGCGGTCAAAACATCATTGCGTGAAGCGAATGATCTCAGCGCTTGAGAAGAAAAAAGGCAAAACCGTCGCGCAAACGACTCCTCCCCGCAGTTCTCTCTAGTATCGGCACGGTGCGTGACTCCGAGCGCGCCATTGCCCAGACAACTAAGTACCGCTTTGATTGAAGTCGAATCACGTCGCATTGTCTCCGCCGATGAAGATTTTTGTTGTTGGCGGCGCAGGCTACATCGGAAGCGTTTGCGCGCAGCTCTTGCTGGATCAAGGCCACGAAGTCGCCATTTTCGATAACCTGACGGAAGGGCATCGCGACGCCATCGATTCCCGTGCGAGGTTTATTCAGGGAGATTTGGGAGAACGGACGCAAATCGAGGCTGCGCTTTCTACCGCGCGACCGGACGCCGTCATGCATTTCGCAGCATATGCACTTGTGCCCGAGTCAATGCGCGACCCCTCCAAGTATTTTCGCAACAACATTTCCAATGGCTTAAATCTACTCGATGCAATGGTTGAAACGGGCGTTCGCCGGATCATTTTTTCTTCGACGTGCGCAATTTTCGGGCCGCCC
>DATBDI010000356.1:0-3438 GCA_036270025.1 Candidatus Udaeobacter sp.
CGTAGGCAAACTCGTTTTCTTCCGTGTTTACTCCGGCACGCTCAGCAAAGGCGATACGGTTTACAACCCGCGCACGAACAAACGCGAACGCATTTCGCGCTTGATTCAGATTCAAGCGGACAAACGCGAGGACATCGAGACCTGTTACTCCGGCGATATCGCCGCAATTGTCGGAATCAAAAATATCACTACCGGCGATACGTTGTGCGATGAGGACCATCCAATCCTTCTCGAACCGCCGTCTTTCCCTGATCCCGTGATTTCGATGGCCATCGAGCCGAAGACAAAACTGGATCAGGAAAGAATGGCGACTGCGTTGCAGCGCCTCTCAGAAGAAGACCCGACTTTCTGGGTTTATACGCACGAAGACACCGGCCAAACGATCATCGCCGGCATGGGCGAGCTGCATCTGGAAATTATTCGCGACCGGATGTTTCGCGAGTTCAAAGTGGACGCTAACGCGGGGAAACCGCAGATCGCGTACCGCGAAACGATCACCGGCAGCGCGCATGGCGTCGGCAAGTTGATCAAACAATCGGGTGGCCGCGGGCAGTACGGACACGTGGAAGTGGATGTGCGCCCAGCCGAGCGCGGCAAAGGTCTTGTCGTCGAGAACAAAATTGTCGGCGGCATCATTCCGCGCGAATACATTCCTGCCGTCAAAAAAGGCATCCAAGAAGCGGTGCTCAACGGCGTGCTCGGGGGGTACCCTGTTGTCGATGTTGAGGTCGATATCGTTTACGGTTCGTTCCACGAAGTTGATTCCAGCGAAATCGCATTCAAAATGGCGGCGATCTTCGCCATGAAAGATGGATTCAAACAGGGCAAACCGATTCTGCTGGAGCCGATAATGAAGGTTGAAAACATTACGCCGGATGAGTTCCAGGGCGACATCTGCGGCGACCTGAGCCGGCGTCGTGGCAGCATCCTCAACATCGAGACACGCGGCAATCTCGCCATTATTCATGCCGAGGTTCCGCTTGCAGAGTTGTTCGGTTACGCGACTGCCATCCGTTCCCTTTCGAAGGGTCGCTCCAGTTATTCGATGGAACCCTCCCATTTCCAACCCGTGCCGGCGAACCTCGTTCCGGCCATTCTTGATCAGAAAGAGACGAAATGATGGCAAACGCGTCTGACATCGTAACACAGGCTTCCAGCCTGGTGTGTCGTGCAGGTATCCTGCCTGCACGCGACGGGCAAGATGCCCATCGCACAAACAGCCATGATGGCTGTGTTACGAAGGGAGAGGCCAAATGAGTAATGGTCAACGCATCCGGATTCGCTTGAAAGCGTTCGATCACCGCATGCTGGATCAATCCGCCGTGGAGATCGTGGAGACTGCCAAACGAACCGGCGCGCGCGTGGCCGGCCCGATTCCGTTGCCCACGTTAATCGAAAAGTTCACGGTGAATCGTTCCCCGCACGTGGACAAAAAGTCGATGGAACAATTTGAGATTCGCACACACAAACGGCTGCTGGACATCATCGAGCCGACGGCCAAGACGGTAGATGAGTTGAAGAAACTAAATTTGCCCGCGGGCGTTGACATTACCATTAAGATTTAACCCCGAAAGCGTTCGGGGTTCTGAAAGATTTGCAATCGCACGGTCATGAGCATCGGACTTCTTGGACAAAAAATTGGTATGACCAGCGTTTACGACGCGAACGGTCGATTGCGTTCGGTGACTGTGATCGCGGTCGGCGATAACGTTTTGCTGCGCCGCCTTACTCAGGAGCGCGAGGGCTATTCAGCGGTGCAGATTGGATTTGGTGCCCAAAAGGAATCGCGCGTGAGCAAACCGCTGCTCGGCGAATTCAAGAAAGCTGGCGTGGAACCGCAGAGGGTGGTGCGTGAGTTTCGTATGGCGAATGATCTCCCGGAAGGTGAGATCAATTTAAGCGTCACGCAATTTCAGTCGGGCGATTATGTGGACGTGATCGGGAAATCCAAGGGAAAGGGATTTCAGGGGGTGATGAAGAAGCACAACTTTCATGGACAGGGCGCGGCGCACGGTTCGAAGACGCACCGGCGCATCGGAGCGGTGGGCAACCGCTCGACGCCCGGACGTATTTGGAAGAATCAAGGCATGCCAGGACACCTCGGTAGTGAGCGTGTGACTGTGCAAAATCTTCAGGTGATGCAGGTGCGCGAAGCCGAGAAAATAATCCTCGTAAGCGGCGCTGTTCCGGGAGCGAATGGCAGTTATGTGATCGTCAGGCCGGCGATCAAGCATCCGGAGCGCCTGCTCGCGGTACACGCAGAGCACCGCAAACACGACCAGGAAGAAGCCGCGAAGAAACCGGCAATAAAAATTCGATAAGCGATGAGCGCGAAAGTTTTGACCAAAGCCGCAGCAAAAGAAGCGAGCATCGATATCATCGAGGATGGACGCGGCACGCAGGCGGTCCACGATGTGCTTGTAGCCATGCGTGCGGCGCGTCGGTCCGGTTCGGCTAATACCAAGACCAAAGCGGAAGTCGATTTGTCCGGCGCAAAACCGTGGCGTCAGAAGGGAACCGGTCGCGCGCGCGCCGGATACAAATCGTCGCCGATCTGGCGCGGCGGCGGCGTCGTTTTCGGACCTAAGCCGCGCGATTATTCCAAAAAGATCTCCAAATCCGTGCGCCGCCTCGCTCTTCGAAAAGCCTTGAGCGAGCGGATCAAAGCTGGCGACGTATTGACCATTGACAAATTCGTCGTCCCCGAACTCAAGACGAAATCGTTTGTCGATCTTCTCAGGAAACAAACCGACGCCGAGAAAGTGCTGATCGTTTCCGATGTGTTCGACGAGAATACTTTTACGTCGGCGCGAAATGTGAAGCCGGTGAAGCTCGCGACTGCTTCTGACGTCAACACCGAACAATTACTGGGCTTCCAGAAAATCCTCCTTACCCAAAAAGCGCTCGAACAACTCGCGGAGAGAATGAAATGAACGAGCCGCACGAGATCATTCAAACCGCTTCGTTGACCGAAAAGTCAACGTTAATGAGCGAGAAGCAAAACAAGTACGTGTTCCGGGTGAGTCCGAAAGCGAACAAGGTCCAGATCAAGAACGCAATCGAACACCTTTTTCAAAAGAAAGTTGTGAACGTGAACACTTGCAATTACGCCGGCAAGGAGAGAAGCGTGCGCGGCCCTCGAGGGCGGCGACCGCGGTGGAAAAAGGCGATCGTGACCCTGAAGGAAGGCGAGAAGATCGACCTCATCTAGAGAGGAGAATGTTATGGCTCTGAAAGAATTTCGCCCATTAACACCGACGCTGCGTTTCAAGTCGCTGCCTGCCTTCGATGAAGTTACCAAATGGCGGCCGGAACGACGCCTGATTGAGCCGAAGAAAAAAAGCGGTGGCCGCAACAACCGTGGCCGGCTCACGTCACGTCACATCGGCGGCGGTCACAAGCAGAAATATCGCAAAGTGGATTTCAAGCGGCGCAAGC
>DATBDI010000357.1:0-13663 GCA_036270025.1 Candidatus Udaeobacter sp.
CGAGTCCTGGAGAAACACAACGAGGATCTGTTTGACCTCGCAGCGTTTTTTGGTCCGCAACACGGTTTTCTCGGACAAACGCAAGACAACATGGTGGAGTGGAAAACCTATGAGCATCCGCGTCTTCGTGTGCCGGTCTACAGCTTGTACGGTGAACATCGCGAGCCGACTGCCGAGATGCTCCACGGGCTCAATGTTCTCGTCGTCGACCTTCAAGATGTCGGCGCGCGATACTACACTTTCATTTGGACAATGTACCTTTGCATGCGCGCGTGCGAACGGAGTGGCGTTGCAGTGGTCGTGCTTGACCGTCCGAATCCAATCAATGGCGTCACCACAGAAGGCCCGGTGCTCGATCCGAATTACAAGTCGTTCGTGGGCTTGCATCCCCTTCCCGTGCGCCACGCGAAAACAATCGGCGAGCTGGCCCAGCAATTTCAGAGTACGGCGTTTCCGAAATGTCGCCTTGCGATTTTGCCGATGAAAAACTGGAAACGCCAGATGTGGTTCGATCAAACCGGTCTGCCGTGGGTGATGCCTTCGCCAAACATCCCGACGCTCGACACCGCAACCGTTTATCCGGGTATGTGTCTGCTTGAAGGCACTAACATCTCTGAGGGACGCGGCACAACACGGCCGTTCGAAATTTTCGGCGCGCCCTTTGTTGATCCCAAGCGGCTTTGTGGCGAACTGAACAGCCTCAAGCTACCGGGCGTTTTCTTTCGCCAAAACTATTTTCAACCAACGTTTCAAAAGTTTGCCGGTGAACTCTGCGGCGGCGCGCAAATTCATATAACCGACCGTGGCGCGTTCCTGCCGTTTCAAACCGCGATCGAAATCATCCGTTTGATACGAAAGCTATATCCGAGCGAATTCAGATGGAAGCAACCGCCGTACGAATACGAGACACGGAAATTGCCGATTGAAATCCTGCTGGGTAAACCGGTGACAGATTTCTTCGAGGACTAAGCGGAGGCCTCTCTGTCATTAACACCTCGCTTCAGCGAGGTGGCGAAGAGCATCCCATGATAGAACCGCTTTAGCGGTTTTCGCGACGACTGAAAACCGCTAAAGCGGTTGCGCCCAGGCTGGTAATCTGCACCGTGCTAAAGCACGGTGTTAATGAGAAAGACGGTGGTCCTCACGATAAGCCGGCGCGCGGTGTTGCTCGCCCCGCTTTTGCTCCTACTCCCATTGGCGATCCGCGCAGACATTCCGTGGCCTGAAGTCGTGCAACGACTTGCGTACGAGAACGAAAAATTAGCGCGGCGTCCACAGGGACATAACGGCGAATATTTCGTAGTCTGCACCCTGTATTACACTCCGAAAGAATCCGGCTTCACATTCGCGCGCGGCTTCGACGCGACGCCGGTCACGAAATCGGGATTACACGGTCGAAGATACCCGCGCGATTTCCTTCGTTCGGTGAAGAAGGAAGGCTTCGGGCGAATTGTTACACCAGTAAATGGCCGTTACTACGTTCGCTACGATGGCGGTTCATATGCGTACGCTTCGCATCCCACAGGAGGAGGCGGCGTTTTGGTGGACCGATATTCTGCCGCTGCAAAACTGGGCCAGAGCGGATTGCGCCGCGGCGCCGTGGTCGAGACGCAATCTCCAGCGGTGCAAAAAGTTTTTGGCAGCAATCGCTGGAAAATCATGGATACGGGTGGCGGCCTTCGCCGCTGGCAAATGGACTGCTATTTCGGCGAAGACGAACCGCTAGGTCCGGGCAAACTTCAAGGGCGGCCGCGTGCCACCACGTTCGAATACGCTTACGCCACGGCCCGGATCGTGAATTGACGTGAAACCGTTTACGGTGCGCCTCGATTTCCACGGAGATCTCGATTTCTTCCTCCGCTCACGAATGCACGGTCGGCCGGTCGAGCGCACTTTGACTGAAAAGACCTCGATCAAAGATGTGATCGAATCATGCGGCGTGCCGCATCCGGAAGTTGACTTGATCGTTGTGGACGGCGAGCCGATGGATTTTAACTTCGGGATCTCGCGTGACGCTGAAATTGAAGTCTATCCACCAGGAATTCTATATTCGTTATTTAAAGAAAAACGCCTACAACTCGCTAGAGGGACACGGTTTGTCTGTGATGGTCACCTTGGAAAACTTACACGCGATCTGCGCCTGCTCGGATTCGATGTCGCCTACGATCAGAACGCGAACGACCAACAATTGCTCCGGATTATGCAGGCCGAAGATCGCGCGCTTCTCACGCGGGACCGACGGTTGCTCATGCATGCAATAGTGAGGGGCGGTTACTGCCCGCGTTCGCAAAACCCAAACGAACAAACGATCGAGGTCATTCGCCGTTTTGATCTTCTTGCGTCAATAGCCCCCTTTACGCGATGCATCCGCTGTAATGGGTCGCTACAAAATGTACCGAAGACTGACGTCGTGGAGAAGCTCGAGCCGCTCACCAAAATTTATTACCAGCAATTCCGGCGTTGCACGCGCTGTGGCCAAATTTACTGGTCTGGATCGCATTTTACCAAACTCCAGAAACGCCTTGAGCAAATCTGTGCGAATTGTACCGGCTGATTCACCCTCTATTTACAAGATGAGATTTACACCCCGCCGTGTTCTGCTCCTGGCGGCTATCATTGTCGGGTATGTTTTACCGGCGGAAGCGTACGGTCCGCTGGGTCACGAAATCGTTGGAGCCATCGCCGATGAACGACTGGCCGGCACGCCCACGGCCGCAAAAATCGCCGGGCTACTTGACGGGCTCAATCTCGAGAAAGCGTCGGTGATCGCAGATGAAGTCAAAGGCTGGGACAGAAATGGCGTGGATGACCCAAGGTCGTTCCGTTTCGCAGCGCATCGAACGCTTGACGGACAGCTCCGCGATTTCTGGCGCGCGAACCAACCCATGCACGACATGAACTCTGGCGCGCCCTCGCATCATTGGTTTCATTACACCGACGTTCCCGTGGTGCCGGCGGAAAATTATCGGGGCGGCAAGATCGGCCGCAGCAAGTGGGATATCGTTCATATGATTCCATACTGTGTTGAAGTTTTGCAGGGGCGAATACCGGAGCAAAACGAGCGAAAAATTACGAAACCCGTAGCATTAATTCTGCTGGCTCATTACGTCGGAGATATTCACCAGCCGCTCCACGTCGGCGCGGAGTATTTTGATTCGCAAGGACGAGTCGTCGATCCCGGCAAGGACAAGGCAGCGCTCGGTGACGAAGGGGGAAATACTTTTATGCTGGAACTAAGCGATGATCCGCCACGTCGTCGCGGCACTCACAAGAAAAAATTCCACGGCTTTTGGGATTACGACACGGTGAACGCGCTGTTTCCGCAGCTGCCACCTGGGCTGCACAAAGATGAACTTCAATTGCAAATCGAGCCGCTGAAGAGAGGACTCGTTCATCAGATGGCGACGCAAGAGCCCCGGAACTGGCGGACGCCCGCAAACATTGCAGTCACTGATTATGCCGAGGTGTGGGCCAATGAAATCCTGCCGGTCGCGCGCGAAGCACACGCGCGATTGGAGTTTCGCAGCGTACGCCCGTTCGTCGATAACGACCGCGTCGTTGCCGCAGGTGAAGCGATCGAAAGGCCGGTTGCAAACCACGCGCTTTATCGCTCCTGGGCAAGCAGCATTGTCCGCAACGAGCTGCACAAAGCCGGTTGGCGTCTGGCAGATCTATTGGAGAAAGCCTTGTAGCGGCCGAATGCTGCAGTGCTGTCTAAGTAGAGTACTGTGTAATGCGAGCTTCGTTTTGCAGTCGAATGTCAACTGTTTTGAGATTCGAGTAGTCTGTCAGGATTTGTTGACTGGCGCCTATTTTATACCCCCACTGTCCGTCAATTCAATGCAACCCCAATTTGACCCCATCTTCCCATCTTAAATCGCGTCCTCGAACTCTACCCGCAGCGGCCGCGCCATTCCTCCCGTACCTTC
This sequence comes from Candidatus Udaeobacter sp., assembly GCA_036270025.1. Taxonomy (GTDB): domain Bacteria; phylum Verrucomicrobiota; class Verrucomicrobiia; order Chthoniobacterales; family UBA10450; genus Udaeobacter. The sequence goes on from DATBDI010000357.1 coordinate 3,930, forward strand.
CCCTGCTACTTCCTCACGTACTTGGGTACTATTTTCTTTCGAGAAAATGCGATTTGGGCAACACGCCCTTTAGATTTGACCCCATCCTCCCATCTTGAGAATTGCCTCCGGCGCCACTGACTCGTTACCGTTCTTCCCATAACAATGGGCCACCTCTTCGCGCACAAAGCCAAAATCGATCAACGCCTTTACCTGACGCAGCGGATGATTGGCTCTCACCCGCTTCTCCAGATTCACCGCATAATTAAAGAGCTGCGGGTCGCTCTTCTGTTGTCCCATCATGATGGGAACACTCTGTTAGCACATCTCCCCTGGCTTGGGTACTTTTTTCTTTCCAGTCAGGCCGATTTGGGCAACACGCCCTTTAGATTTGACCCCATTTGTTTGGACCGCTAATCGGTCTGTGTTGGCGCAATGTCGAGCCACTCTCTGGAAAAGCGCTGCTTCGACAGATCGTGACGTACCATTCCTCTTCATCGTGAATTAATCTGCAGTCATAGTCGAACAGCTCTTCTCGATCGAGTATCGCCGCCCATAAGTACTGCAACTTGCGGGCAAGGTATTCGCACTGCGCGTTTGACAACACGGGGTCGAAAGTGTCTGAAACTCCTAGCAAATTCATCCAGTACTCCACCTCACCTAGATCTTTGGTTTGCCCCTGCACATCGCGGAACTTGCTCTCTGAGAAAAACTCCTCGACTACTATGTAGTCTTCACGGCGTCGAAGTTCAGGCGCTGCGAGTGTGGTGAGTGCAAGCATGAGCGAAACGCCGTACGCGTTGGTTTGTATCAACGAAGCGATGTACTGCGGTAGAGTGAGCGATTCTCCCGAACCATCCGTTCTCCAAGCATCATAGTCTGGAAGTAAATTTCGCGGAATCATCCTACTTTCGCTGTGCTGGTGGCAGGTCCGGTGGAATTTCCTCCGGTTTAGCTGGCCGAACAATCTCAGTGGTGCTTTGCTTGCCGTTTGGCCCCGTGTGGGTTGTTGTCTCTTTGACGTTAGGCCGCGGAATGCCGTCGTGACCTTTGCCCGAACCTCGATACTGTTTCGAGGTCCCGTCTCCATGGTATGTGGTGTATTGCCCTTTAGCCCCCGGCCTTTCAATTATCGTGTGCGGTTTATCAGTTACTGGTGGTGGCTGCTTACTGCGAGCATCAACCTTTCCCGAATCCATTTTTGCCGGTGGCGCATGTGCGCTGCTGGGGTGGTCAAAGTATTTCACGCCTGCGTAGATCAATGCCCCACCGAATGTGAGCGCAGCGGCTACATGCGCAGGCGGTGTTCCGAGACCGAAGCCCTCCTCTTCTCCGACCAATACCAGCGCTCCACCGATGACCGCTGCTGCCTGAGTAGCATCAAGTCCCATCGGGTCTTCGAAATCAATCGGGTCGTTTCCACAGTACCGAAACAGATTAAATTCGGCTTCGTCGGGATGCGCAGCAAATGTCCAGTCGGCAGGTGGTGCACCTAATCCAGCACGGCGCACAAACAGCTTCGGGTCTTCGCTCATGAAGCGGCCCAAATTCGGGTTGTAAGCTCTGGCGCGATATTCGTAGAAACTGAAGGTTGAGACGTAGGTCCCCCGGTACGTGGCGGCGTACTCGCGACCGGTGAATAGGAAGCGGTTGTTACAAACTGTAGCATTGGGGTTGAGGTTATTACCGCCGCTGTCCATGAACGTGGGCACACCGAAGGCATCGTAGGCGTATTTCTCCAGCACGTTGCCCGTCTGACTGCTCGGAGTGGTGCAGCCGTTAATTAGATGGGTCACGCTGCCTTCGTGGTCCTGTGCGTAATGGATGGGATTGCCGCCATTCGCGCTCCCGTCGGTGCGCATGAGGATTTCATCCACCCCTTTGCCGTAAATATTGCGCGCGATGAGACCGCCGGTCGAGTTGTATTCCAGGATCGGCTTCTCGCCGTCGTAAATGTAATAGGTGGTACTGGTTGTGTCGGTGATGGTGGGACTCCGTTTAACACAACGACCCAGTGCGTCGTAGAAGAAGTAACGGTTATACGTGCCGTCGCTGGCCTGTTTCAGATGCTCGTCATTGACGTAGTAGTAATTGACCGGATGAGTGTCATAAAGCCCCTGGAAAGAGCTTACTTCATGCTCGTTACCGTTGCTGATCGTAGAGCCGCTTACTGAGCTGTACTGGTTCATGTTGGTGACTACATAGTTGGTCGTCGGATTGGAGGTATCAGTCACCTGTTGGCGATTTCCTGCCCTGTCGAAATAATAACCCAGGGAACGTCCGCCGGGCAAATCCAGCGGAATCAAGCCGCCCACTTTCGGGTCGCTGTAATCATCCGGCGGCGGTGTGGGCTCCGGCTCCTCTGTGCCCGGCGGCTGATAGCCGGCGTTGGGATCGATGTTGTCGGTGGTGTCCAAGTCCGGATCCTGGCCTTCTGAATAAGGTGCATGTGGTCCGCCTCCGTAGCTGGCCGACTGTAGTTCCCCGTCCCAATAGAAAACAAAGCTGTCGGCCGGCCCTCCCCGGTTCACCTCGGTGATGCGGTTCATGTGATCGTAGGTGTACGCTTCTGTAGAGAACGTGGTCCCATTCTTTTTGACCAACCGGCTGCTCATCCGGTTTAAGCTATCACGTCCATAGACCTGGTCGATGGTGACACTGTTGGGCAGATAGGCGTAGCGATGCGTCTCATTGGAGGAGGCATCATAAGCGTATTCGAACTGCACCGAGCCGTTGCTGGTGAGCTTGATTTTCTGAAACCGCCCTGCCGCATCGTAGCTGTAGGTGTAATCGTACGAGCAATCCTCAATTTGTGTGGATGATCTTTCCTCCGATGCTTCAAATCTTTTTCGCGCCAGCTCAGTTTTTGTAAGTGCTCTCGAGATGACTGACCCCTTTTCGAGACCGGTTGGCTTGCTGCAGAAAATCCTCTAGCCTGAAGAATGCGAGCAGTTGTTCAGCGTGTGAGTCGCGCGCGCATCATCGTGGATGGTAAGGTCACCGGCGAAATCGGGCCAGGTCTCGTGATTTTGGTTGGTGTCGGCCGCACTGATACGTCCGGTGTCGCAGTCGCCATGTCCGAAAAAATTGCCAACCTCAGAATCTTTGAAGATGACGAACAAAAAATGAACCGCTCCCTGCTGGACGTTAAAGGGAGCGCGCTTGTCGTTTCGCAGTTTACGCTGTACGGTGACGCACGCGGTCAGCGCAGGCCGAGCTTTATCGCCGCGGCGCCGCCGGAACTGGCAAAGACGCTGTATGAACAGTTCAGCGAGAATCTGCGCAGCCTGGGAATCACTGTGGCGACAGGAATCTTCCAGGCGATGATGTCGGTGCACCTGGTGAACGAAGGCCCAGTCACAATCCTGCTCGATTCCGATAAAACATTCTGACAGGGGCATCGTGACAGGCGGACGGCGTGAAAGGAAATCGCGCCGGGATTTTTTCACAAAGCGATCATACTGCCATTCTGATCCCGCAGGCGCGGGAGAAGAATCTCTCAGTTTATCCAATGCGCGCTAATTTGTGAGGTCCCTCGCTTTCGCTCGGGATGACAGTTCTAAAGCTTCGGTTTTCCGCTATCTTTGCGGGCTTAATTGCGCCTGCGCGCGCCGGAGATTGTCGGCCGCGCCTTTCAACTCCGGCTTGAGACGCAGCGTCAGTTGAAATTCGGGAATGCTCTCCTGCGCTTTGCCGGAGGCGAGCAGAGCCAAACCCAGATTGTTGTGAGCTTCGGCGCTATTAGGATTGAGCCGAAGCGCTTCATGAAGTTGCTCGATCGCCTCCGGTATTCTGCCCGCTAGCCCCAGCGCAAGTCCCAAGTCAGCCCGAATGTCTGGGTCTTTGGGCGCAAGCTGGGAGGCTCGGCGCATTTCCTCAAGCGCGGCTTCATCGCGCTTCTCCGTCCACAGCGCGTGGGCCAACTGCACGTGTGCTTTCGGCGCCTCCGGCTGTGAACGGATTGCCGCTTGAAAATACTCGATGGCTTCCGGCAGCTGGCCTTGGTGCGCACGGGTAACACCCATAGCCACCAAGCCGTCGTAGAAATTGGGGTCGATCTGCAACGCCTTCGCAAAATGCGCCGCGGCCTCATCGTATCTGTCGCTCGCGCCAAACGCCACGCCGAGATTGTGTTCTATGCGGAGATTAGGTGGAGTGACCGCGAGCGTGTGCTCAAACAAAGTGAAGCTGTCACGCCAGCGCTGAATCTGCGCGTTAGTAAGACTAGCAAGAATCAGTAGAATCCCGCCAGCTATTCCTGCGCGGAGAGCTGGTGCAACTCGCCAACGCTTGGCGATGTCCGCTAATCCGAATACGAGCGCAATGAACAAACCAATCGACGGAATATAGAAATAACGGTCCGCCATGATTTGCCCGCCGACCTGAACGATTCCGATAACCGGAACTAGTGTTCCCAGAAACCAAAGCCAGCCAACCACGAGGTAGGGCCGGATTCTCCGTTGAGAAACACAAAACGCCGTAATTCCAATCAGCAGAAATGCTGCACCGATGATCTGCCAGGCCGGTATGCCCGCAAATGGATAATAGACCGCAAGATCATTCGGCCAAAAAGTGAGCAGCAAGTATTTCGCATAAGAGACAAGCGCGTTAGGCAGGCGGAACCCGATAGGCGCGTGGGCTAATGTGCGCACAGCGCCCCCGTAAGATTGCGCGGCGAATGTGATCATCGCGGACGTCGCCACGAGAATAAGCAGCGGCAGTTTCTCCCACAGCAGGGTCGCCATCCCTGTAGCGACTTCCCTGTGGGAACCTCGCCGAGGTTTCTTCGCCATCGGATCTTCCAAGCGTTCCAACGGCCAGTAGTCGAGGAGCAGCATTAGGAACGGCCAGGTCACGAGCATCGGTTTAGCCAATAACCCCAACACGAGCGTTGTGGCGACCCAGACGTACCGACGGATCGAACGCGCCTCCGCGTAACGCACGTAAGCGATCAAGGACAGCAATCCGAAAAATGTGGAGAGAGTATCTTTGCGTTCAGACGCCCAAGCCACCGATTCCACGTGCATCGGGTGGAGTGCAAAAAGCGCTGCGATGAGCGCGCTCGGCCAGCGAGCGTGCGTTGCACGCAACAAAAACCAGAAAACGAGTAACGTGTTTGCCACATGAATCAGTGCGTTGATTAGTAAGTGGCGGCCTGCGTTCGTGCCAAAAAACTGACAATCGATCATGTGCGAAATCCAGGTGAGCGGATGCCAGTTCGTCGCATAAAATGTGGTGAACGCCCAGACGAGTCCCGCGCGGGTAACACCGCGATTCACCATTGGATTTTCCTGGATATACGTGGGGTCATCCAGAGTGATGAACTGATGCCCGATCACTTGCGCATAAATCGCAAACGTCATTACCGCTAGACCGAGCAGGATCAGAAGATCAGGTCGCCCGAATGTTGCAGCCTGGCTCAGTGGAACGGCTTTTCGTATGTTGGCTGCGGTCAAGCCCACAGCTTTTTTCTTTTGTGCTCTCCGTTTGGGCATGCCGTTTGTGAGGCTACCAGAGCGTTCAATTGCTCGTGGTCAAAAATATGGCTGGCGCGAACTGCATCGCGCGTTAGAACAACACCCACAATGTCCGCTATCTCGGAACCGATTCGTCCAATTCAACTCTCGGAAATACAAGAGGCACGCAAACGAATCGCGGACACGATTGTTCGCACGCCGCTGATTCGCCTCGAGCTTCGACCAGAGTTTCCTGATATTCGGCTTAAGCTCGAAAACCTGCAGCCGATTAACGCTTACAAATTGCGCGGCGCCGCCAACGCCGTTGCGCTGCTCTCCGAGAAACAACGCCAACGCGGCGTCTGGACCATCAGCGCGGGAAACGCCGGTCAGGGTGTCGCATACGCGGCAAGGAAAGCAGGTGTGCCATGCGCCGTAGTGGTCGTTGAGACGGCGCCGCAATCGAAGCTCGAGCGGATGAAAGCGCTCGGCGCTAAATTGATTCCTGTCTCGTATGACGTCGCTTGGAAAGCGCTCGACGAACGATCGTTTCCCGGAGTTGACGGAACATTCATTCATCCCTTCGACGATCAAAATTTTATCACCGGTCACGCGACTATGGGGCTGGAAATTCTAGAAGACGCACCGGACGTGACAGCGGTTATCGCGAGTATTGGCGGTGGTGGACTGATTACTGGCGTTGGCAGTGCAATCAAAGCGCTCAAGCCCGAGACTAAAGTCTTCGGCGTCGAACCAGAAACAGCCGCGCCCGCAGCCCTCTCCTCCAAAATGGGTTCACCTCAGGCGTTTACAGGCTGGAAAAGTTCATTCGTCGATGGCGCCGGCGGTCAGAGCATGTTTCCTCGAATGTGGGAACGGATGAGACCGATCGTCGATGATTATCTCGTCGTTACTTTGAAGCAGACGAAAAATGCGATGCGGCTGCTGGCGGAAAAAGCGCGGGTTATTTCCGAGGGCGCAGGCGCGTTGCCAGTAGCGGCCGCTTTGACCGGAAGTGCGGGCAAAGGGCCGATTGTCGCCATCGTGTCCGGCGGCAACATCGATCTGAAAAAATTCTGCGAGCTCACGACGCAAGTCGATTGACTTTGGCCATCGAATTCGAATAAACTCGTGCAATTAGATGGAGGAAAAACAATGAAGATTGGTGAGACCGCACCGAATTTTGAAGCCGAAACAACACAAGGCAGGATTCGCTTCCACGATTGGATCGGCGACTCCTGGGCTATTTTATTTTCGCACCCGAAAGACTTTACTCCCGTGTGCACAACCGAGCTCGGTTACATGGCGAAAATCAAACCGGAGTTCGAAAAGAGAAACGTGAAGATCATGGGATTGTCTGTCGATTCCACTGGCGACCACGAGGGTTGGGCAAAAGATATCGAAGAGACTCAGGGGCACGCGCCCAATTACCCGATTGTCGGCGATGCTGATTTCAAAATCTCCAAACTATATGGAATGCTTCCCGCGGATGTAGAGGGCGATGCCAAAACGCGCAAGCCGGCCGATAATGCTACCGTTCGAAACGTTTACGTCGTTGGCCCGGACAAGAAGATTAAGCTAATCCTCGTCTATCCAATGACAACGGGCCGCAACTTTGATGAAGTATTGCGGGTGATTGATTCGTTACAGCTGACGGCGAAACACCAGGTCGCTACGCCAGTGAATTGGAAACCAGGCGACGACGTAATTATCGCCGGCTCGGTTTCCGACGAAGAGGCGAAGCGCCGATATCCTCAAGGCTGGAAAGCGCCAAAGCCCTATCTCAGGATCGTACCCCAGCCGCAGTAATCGGGTCGCGCGCGTAACTCAGGCATCTTGCCTGACACGTCAGCGGGCTTCCTAGCCTGCTGCAGCCCGCGCGGACACGATGCCTGCACGATGCAACAGCCATGATGGCTGTGTTACGTCACACTCCCTCGCCAAAATATTCTAACGGGTCCTGATTAAAATAATTTCGCAATTCCGCGTACAATTTTGGGTGGCGAGCGTGGAGCGCGCGGGGTTGTTCAAAGAAAGCTTCGACTGATACAGCGAAAAATTCAGCGGGATCGGTAGCTCCGTAGGTGTTGAGCAGAGTAGGGATCCCGGTAGCATCAGCAGCGCGCAATGACGCAAACTCGCTTCTCATGACTTCACTCCAGGAGAGTTGCTGTTCAGGCGTTTGCAATCCGGGCACGCCGTCGACTGCATGATTTTCGAAGTCGAGTTGGTGAGCAAATTCATGAAGGACAACGTTCTTACCATCGGCGGGATCAGCCGCGCTATGTTTGACCGCACCCCAAGAGAGGACCAAGGAACCCATTCTGCGACCGGTCTCACCAAGGCGACTCACAGTCCCCTCTTCCCAAACATGCTCAGTGACCTGCCGTTTTTGTTCCACCATGTATGACAATGGATAAACAAGAATCGTGAGCAGATCGGGAAAATAATCGGTCTCGCGGTGCAACAATAGAAGACAAGCCTGCGCCGCGATAGTCACGCGGGCCTCGTCTGTGATCGCGAAACCCCCACATCCCTCGAAATGTTTTTCGGCAAGAAATACTTGAACGTGACCAAGCAGTTCCGCGCGGTCGCTCGCGGATAGCTTGTGAAAAAATACAACGTGACGCTGAATCAACGCCAGCAATTCTTTCGGAAACGGCCGCGACTGCAGGCGACGTCGCCTGCGCTGCTTCAGTAGCGAAAAGATCATCACTGAATCTACCCGTCGCGTACCGACTCGCGAGGAAGTCTGAACTTGCCTAAGGCATCCAGCTGGGGAGCGCAGGCTGCCAGCCTGCAGGTCTCGGCAGCTTGCCGAGACCGGGAATAAAGTGTCAGTTCAACATATCGTGCGCAAAAGATGTTGCCGGCAGGGCTGCCGGCAACTACAGGCTGGCAGCCTGTGCTCCCCAGAAACGCGGAGCCAGCAGCGCGCCAATTCGATCTCGCGTTGTATCGAAATCGTGCCTATGAATAATGGCTATGAGCACGATCTCGATTTCCCGCCGACAATTCGCACAGTTACTGACCGCAGGCGCAGCAGCAGCTCTCGTCAGGCCCTCGCTTTCCTTCGCTAAAACGAACGGACAAATGCCCGCCGGCGGCGGTGTTGTGCGACTCAGCGCGAACGAAAATCCCTACGGCCCTTCGCCCAAAGCTTTGCAGGCCATCACGGATTCTTTTGAACTCACTTGCCGTTATCCGGATGAGCACAACAACCTGCTGATCGACAAACTGGCCGCGCTGAACGGTGTCAATCACGATCAGATTCTGCTAGGGGATGGTTCCGGCGAAATTCTGAAACTCTGCGCTGAAACATTTACCGGGACACAGAACGGAAAGCTTGTTGCAGCTGATCCCACCTTTGAAGCAATTCTTAATAATGCCAGTGCCAATGGCGCTGAAGTCGTGAAAATCCCGCTGACCGGCACCTTTGCTCACGATCTGGCAAAAATGCTTTCCGCCGCGAAGGGAGGCTTGATTTACGTCTGTAATCCGAACAATCCCACCGCAAGCATCACGCCGAGAGAGGAGCTGGGCGAGTTCATTGCGAAGACTCCGCGCGAAACAATGGTTCTCGTAGATGAAGCGTACTTCCACTACGCAGACAGTCCCGACTACGAAAGTGTGATCCCATTCGTGAAAGAACATCCGAACCTGATTGTTTCACGCACGTTCTCGAAAATTTACGGCATGGCTGGATTACGCTGCGGTTATTGTGTCGGACAGAAGAAAACAATTGAGCGGATGCGCCGAAACCAAATGTGGGATAGCGTCAACTGCATGGCCCTGGCAGCGGCGACGGCGAGCTTGGATGATCCCGATCATGTCCCAAGCGGTCAGCGTTTGAACCGCGAAGCGAAAGCATTCACGACGTCCGAGCTCGACAAGATGGACTACAAACAAATTCCGTCACAGGCCAACTTCATCATGTTCGACTGCAAACGCCCGGTCCTTCCACTCATCACAGCGATGAAGGAAAGAAATGTTCACGTTGGTCGTCTATTCCCCGCTCTGCCGAATCACATGCGTCTCACGATCGGCAAAAAATCCGAGATGGAAACTTTTCTGACTGCGTTTCGGGAAGTGATCGCTTGATACGAAAACGTTGGCGCGTCGGTGTAAACCGATTCCAGCCGATCACATACGTAGCCAAACGTAAAGGGCTGCGGCGACAACGCTGGCTGCGGGGACGATCAGCCACACCTTGCTGTGTCTGGCCTTCTCTGCTTGGTCGACAGCGCCGATAGACACGGCGATACCTGGCGGGAACAGCGCCTCCAGCGCTTCGTGGTA
>DATBDI010000358.1:0-1938 GCA_036270025.1 Candidatus Udaeobacter sp.
AACACCGGCAGCACCGGACGGAGGACGGCGACATCGCTCCCGTGCGGTACTTTCATCTCCAAGACCATAATCGTGATGATCACCGCGAACACGCCGTCGCTGAAAGCTTCAAGCCGCGCGGTTTTCACCTTCAAACCAGCCTTAGCGCCTGGCCGCGTACTTGTCGATCAGGGCTCGGAAGCGCGGGTCGTTGCGTAATGGATCCCAGGCTGGGTCGAGCTTGAGCACTGGAATCGTGAGACCGTTCGGGACTGCGAGCAAATGATCTATCAGGCGAAATGCTTCATCGTGTTCGCCGGTCCACGCGTAAATTTGCGCGAGCATAGCAGTAACCTCCGGCCCATCGAAAGCGTCTTGTGACTCCGGCAACAGCTCAACCGCGCGCTTGCCCTCCGCGATCGCCGCATCCTTTTGACCGAGTCCGGCTAAAATCAGGCCAAGCTGCCCATGGCGAGCAGCGTCGTCGGGGCTTTCGCGCACCAATCGCTCGGCGATGATCCGTGCGCGCTCGAACGCCGAGTGCGCGTTCACTTTGTCATGCAGATGCAAGTACAGCGTACCTTCGAGAGAAGCTTTCGGGCAGCTCGCACCGGCGCCGACGAGCAATGTCTCTCCACGAAATTGTTGGATCACCTGAAGCGCCTCCTTAAATTTTCGTTGCAACGTCAGGACCCCTGCGCGGATCAACGTGACCAGGCCTTGTGGGTCGACTCCCGGTGGCACCGACGCCAATTCTTTTTCGGCAACGCTAAGGTCTCCTTTCCATCTGATCGCCAACTCCGATTTTAATGCAGCCGAGCCGAACGACTCCGGCGCCGCTTCGATTCCGCGATCAAAGATCTTATCGGCAGCTTCAAAATTTCGTGTGCCCATATAGTTATAGCCGAGATTCACGAGGACCGAGCTGTTCTTGGGGTCGAGCTCGGCGGCCTTTTCCAAGTTCGCCGTTGATTCCACCCACCTGCCTTGGCGCCGCTGGATCGCGCCGATCGCCATGTAAGCCTGGGCTTCATTTGGTAGACCGCGTTTCGCGATCTCGAATTCGGCCAGGGCACGTTCGTAATTTCGATCGCCGTAGTAATAAGAAAAACCGAGAGCCAGATGCGCTTCCGGAAGATCCGGTTGCAATCGCAAAGCTTCGTTGGCGGCGGTCCGCGCTTTTTCACGCCGTGCTGGCAGCGGGTCGAAGCTGTGATATGCCCAGCTTTCGACCATCGAGAGGCCAGCGAAAGCGGCGGCGAAGTTTGGATCGAGCTTCGTTGCTTGTTCGAAAAGCTTTTCGGCTTTCAACGAAGTGTCGCGAAACATGTCCGTTCGATTGGCGTAGTCGTGCGCCTGGATGAAGAGCAAGTACGCATCGGCGTTTTGCGTCGGCTGACGAGCGAGCCGTTCTTTTTCGTTGGGGGACAGCTTCGCCTGAAGCGACGAGGCGATTTTTTGCGCAAGATCAGTTTGAATCGCAAACACATCCGTCAAATCGCGGTCGTAATCTTCCGCCCACATGTGCTCGTCGTTGTTTGCATTGATCAACTGCACGCTGACGCGCACGCGATTCCCAATTCGACGGACGCTGCCTTCCAGAAGCGTCCCAACTCCGAGGGCCTTGCCGATTTCGCGGGCGTTCCGCAGTCCATCGCCGCGATACGAATTGACCGACGTTCGCGAGATGACCTTCAACTCACCGATCTTGGAGAGATTCGTCAGGATGTCGTCCTGTATGCCGTCGGCAAAATAAGCGTTGTCTCTTTCGTCGCTCAGATTTTGGAAAGGCAGAACTGCGATCGACTTGTCCATCTTGCGTGCAGCCACTCGTGGCAAAACGAAAAAACCCGCTGCGCCGGAGATAAGGACGCCGGTTGCAATCAGTATTACCAAATTACGGCGACGCCGGCGTGTGGGTACGCTCGGCGGCGGCGTTGCGCGAATACCTTGCGGCGT
>DATBDI010000359.1:0-3301 GCA_036270025.1 Candidatus Udaeobacter sp.
CTAGCAGCCCGTGGTTTTAGTCAGTGGATGCCAAGAAGCATAAAAACATGTGACGTCTGAAATGTTTCGGTCGTCTAAGCTGACATGGCGATGGGAACGCGGAAAAAGCGGGAACGGCAGGAGGAGTTCTGGATTGCAAGCAACGCCGTGGTCGAGCCTCCCGGCAATGCTTTTTATGAGCGGCTGAATCGGATTCTGGACGAGCACAAGTTCGACCAGAAAGTGGAGGCGCTCTGCGGGAAGTTCTACAAGCAGAGCTCTTACGGCCGGCCGAGCATTACGCCGGGCGTGTATTTCCGGTTTCTCCTGATTGGATATTTCGAGGGTCTGGATTCCGAGCGTGGCATCGCCTGGCGCGCAGCCGATTCCTTGTCGTTACGGAAGTTTCTGGGCTATGCACTGGATGAAGAGACGCCGGATCACTCGACGCTCTCACGGACCCGCCGCCTGTACTGGCTGGAGACTCATCAGGCGGTATTCCGCTGGGTGATCCGAATTCTGACTGGTGAAAGGCTCATCAACGGACGAACGATCTCGATTGACGCCACGACGCTGGAAGCTAATGCCGCGATGAAGAGCATCGTGCGGCGGGATAACGAGCAAAGCTACAACGACTATTTGAAAGGACTGGCGGGGGTGGCGGGCATGGAAAATCCCACGCGGGAGCAGTTAGCGAGGCTGGACCGAAAGCGGAAGAAGAAGGGCTCTAACGAGGAATGGAAGAGCCCGGCTGATCCGGACGCGCGGATCACGAAGATGAAGGACGGGACCACGCATCTGGCCCACAAAGCGGAGCATGCCGTCGAGCTGTCGAGCGGCGCGCTGCTGGCGGTCACGCTGCAGCCAGCCAGTGACGGAGACACGAGCACCATCCAGAAGACGCTGGAGGAAGCGCAGTCGATCGCACACCAAATCCGTGAAAATGGAGTGGAAGAGGTGGTGGCCGACAAAGGCTATCACAGCGGCGAGGTACTGAAGAATCTTCACGACCAAGATGTGCGGACCTATATCCCCGAGCCGGACCGCGGCCCTCGCCACTGGGATGGCAAAGAGGTCGAGCAGCAGCGGACGTACCAGAACCGGCGGCGAGTAACAGGCAATCGAGGCAAGCGGCTGCAGAAGATACGCAGCGAACTGACCGAAAGAAGCTTTGCCCATCTGTACGACACCGGTGGTATGAGACGAGTTCATCTGCGGGGCCGGGACAACATTCTGAAGCGACTGCTGGTGCAGGGAGCCGCGTTCAATCTGTCCCTAATTCTGCGGAAAGCGCTCGGAGCGGGCAAGCCCCGGCAGTGGCAAGGGCTTTGTGGCGCGATTTTTGCGTTATGTACGCGCCTTCTGACCCGCTTAAGAGCGATTCTGGAGACGCCGGATCGCATCCACCGCTGCCCACTTAACTTTGCACCACCAAGTTCCGCGCTTACAAACAACTTCTTCGCAATCGCTCCTGAATTCGCGGCTTCCTCGTTTTTTTGTTACCTGCCAGAAACAGCTACTACTGCCACGGGCTGCTAGTACTGGACGCCGACCTTTCCATACCGGCTCCGACCCTGCGCTTCTTCGGCATCGGAAACTTTCCGCCGGCAGGCGTCGACCCGTCTCGGTTGGGTGAGGCCCAAGCTCACGTAATTCTGCAGACCACGCTTACTCATCCCGACGGCAGCAAGGACTCTGCCGAGCCTCTGATCTACGGACTTTCAACTTTCCGGATTCCGTTGACGGGAGTGCTCGTGGCTATTGCCGATATAACAAACGAGGTGATTCCGCGGTTTGACGAACCCGACGGCTCGTTTGGCTTTCGCTTGCCCGACAGGGTAGAAAACGATTTCCATATTGCGGATATTGGCCCTGGTGACACGCTGGAGTTCAACTACATTTTCTCCACCTTTGCCAGCACTGGCTTCGGCGAAACGAGCGCTTTTGCTGCCATCGGCGATCCCTTCGATATCAGCCTCACTGGCGGCCGCTTCAATTTCACCCTGAGCGACAACGCCGGGCCGGTGCCTTCCGCCAGTCCCGTTCCCGAACCAGGGACAGTGGTGATGATGACTTTCGGCTTCATCGTGCTGGCTGGCTTGGCGGCGCGCCACTCGCTGCTGTCTGCCAGGAAGCTTCCCTTAATGAAGTCGAACTAAAGGGAACGCCTCCATTGCTTAATCCAACGTGGCGCCGGTTTTTCGCCAACTAAACACGACGTCTTAAGTAATTGCGCATAGTCGTCGCAGGATATCGTTGGGCTTTGTCCATTCGGCGAACTGACCTTCCACGGCGGAAACGACTCCATCGAGGAATCCGAAGTAACGATTGTGCAGACACAGCCGGCGCGTGAGCTTCCAGACCCGTTCGATAGGGTTGAGTTCCGGGCTGTAGGGAGGCAGGAAGTCCAAGCGAAATTGTGGAGCCTGTTGATCACGCCAAGGCAGATGGAGCTTGGAGCGATGATACTGCGCGTTGTCACTGATGGCGAGTACGCGACGGCCGGAAACAGTGCTGGCCTCGCGGAACATCTTGAGGAACTCCCAGAACGACTCTCCGTTGAATCGCCCGGTCTCACGACGAAACAAAAACTCGCCATCCCGCAAACGGACTGCGGCGAAGTAGCCCACGCTTTTCCGGGTCGGATGATGGTACACGATCGGATCTCTGGTTTCCGGCGGAACCCACATGCGGCAACGGGATCCCTGTTGCTGAAAGTGCACTTCGTCCAGCGCCCAGAGGTCTATAGAATCATCCCGCATTAACTTGCGGAGTTTTTTTTATGCGCTTTCTGCCGTGCCGGATCGGCTCGCGCCAAAACTGGCCGGGGCTTGCGGAGCCGGAACTCGAACTGTCGGAACAAACGCTGGCATTGACGGACCCCCAACTGGATGCCGTAGGTCTTCTCAATCCAGGCCGACAGCGTCTTACCATCCCAGAGGTTGACGCGCATCCCCGCGTCGCTCGGCCTCTCTCGCAACACTCGATTGATTTCTTTGATCTGCTTCTCACTCAGCCGGCTTGGGCGCCCCGACCGTTCTCCTTCGGCCAGACCACCCAATCCCTGCTGCTCGAAACGGTGAACCCAATACTCGACCGAACGCGGTGCGTCACCCAGAAGCCGCGCTACTTCAGGGCACGTCATACCCTGCGCGACCAGCAAAACACCATGCAGCCGGTGATCGTAGCGCGACTCGTCAGAACGCTGGATCTCCTGCTGCAAGCCAAGCACCGACATCGCATCCGATATCATCAGTGGCCTCATGGTTCCAGGAGACCACGTTTCGCTCACAATGCGCAATTACTTATGACGCTGTGTTTA
>DATBDI010000360.1:0-2159 GCA_036270025.1 Candidatus Udaeobacter sp.
AGCTCGCCGTCGCGCCGGAGCACGTTAACGCCTACGTCGCCTTCGTTATGCCTGGTCAGCAGAAGGTCAACGCGCGCAGCTCCAACTTTCAAATCACGAATGCTCACCTGGGGAAGGAAAGCCGGCAAAAGCGGTTTCGAAAATACCAGCCGCTGTTCGGGAGCCGAGATGCTCAAGCCGAGACAAGCCTCGAGCAAGAGAAACACCGCACCGGACGCCCAGGCCTGCGGAGCGCAGGCCACGGGATAAAGCGTCGGAGCTTCACCGGGCCGCCTCGGGAAGCCGCAAAACAGTTCAGGCAAACGATGCAAATCGAGGAAAAGACTGGCATCGAGCAAACCTGCAAGAACCATCGCAGCCGAGCCTTTCAGGTCGTAACGCGAAAATCCCGCGGCAATTATGGCGTTGTCATGCGGCCAGATCGAACCGTTATGGTACGACATCGGGTTGTAACGGGCCTCGCTGCTGGCTACCGTTCGAATGCCCCAGCCGGAAAACGATGTTTCAGCGGTCAGAGTCGCCGCTACACGCTGAGCATGCTCGTCCTGTGCAATGCCCGCGAAAAGACAGTGCCCAGCATTCGACGCTCGCACCCGGCAAGGTTGCTTGTTGCCGTCCAACGCCAGCGCATAGGTCGAAAGGTCTTCACACCAAAAAGCTTTCTCGAATCGGCGCGAGAGCGCTTCCGCTTGCTTGGATAATTCTCGCGATCGCGCGGCGTCGCCGAGCATTTTTGCGAGACCACTCGCAGCACGCTTCGCGGCGTAAACGTAACCTTGCACTTCGCACAACGCGATAGGTGCTTCGGCGGAGCTGCCGTCACTATGAAAAACCGCGTCGACAGAATCTTTCCAGCCCTGATGAATGAGACCGTGCTTCGACTTCCGAGCGTATTCTACGAAGCCGTCACCATCTGAATCGCCGTACCGGTCGATCCACTCCAGCGCGCGCTCTACGTTTGACCAGATCGACTCAAGGAAAGCGCGGTCGCCGGTGCGGCTATAATACGCGCCGGCAAGGATCACAAAAAGCGGCGTCGCATCGATGGTGCCGTAGTAACGCCTGAACGGGATTTCCCCGGTTACAGCCATTTCGTCCGCGCGCATCTCGTGCAATATCTTGCCAGGCTGGGCATCCTGTTCCGGCCTCTCCGAGTCGGCCTGAGTCGCTGCCAGATAGCCGAGAACGCCGCGCGCAAGCGACGGATCCGCCCACAGATACTCGAGCGCGGTGATGATTCCGTCCCGGCCGAACACCGTGCTAAACCACGGGACTCCGGCATAAGGATACGGCCCGTATTGCGTTTGTGTACGCATCATGTGGAGATCGGCCAGCGACCGGTTCAGCAAATCGTTGAACTGTTCGTTTTGGGTAAAAATCTGGGCTTCTTCGGCGCGCTCGCGTTCGATCGCGCTCGCGGCCTCCTGCACAACCGCCTCGTAAGATGGCCTGATGTGGGCGCGCGAATCGCTGTTCACTTCGCACGCAATCGCACATCGAAAAGTTTCTGCTTCACCGGGTTCGAGCCGGATTTGAAACGTCGCCAGAGACTCCGTCAACCGCGTCGGCGGCGGATCAAGAACGATTCGCGTCCGGCGAAGGCAATGATCCAAACCCTCGTAAGCGAGGACGAGCTGGTCGTGCCTAAGCTGCGTTTCCAAGCGGCGGCCGCGCCGCTCTCGCTTGGTTCCGCGCAGCTCAAAAATGTCAACAAAATCAGCATCGAATTCGATTGAGAAAGATAAGTCGATGGCTGCGCGGCCGTAGTTGTGGATCCGCAGCCGCTCCTGACAAGTTCTCTCCCACAAAATTTTGGAGCGAAAGAAGTGCACCGTTCCGCGCGGAACGACGATCTCGCTGTCGCGCCACGTGTCTGAATTCGTAGCATCCACTGCCATCACTGCGTTGTCCTCTCGCACAGTGGAACTGAGCAACAGCGGCCGATCTTCTCCAAGTCTCAGCGTTAGTCGCGATAAGAAGCGAGTATCCTGATAATAAAGACCAAGTTCCCCTGTGCCGAATGACTCGATGTCGCCGAACCTGTCGAACACGGCGAACGTGTCCCCTTGTTTCAGGACGCGGGTGCGAACATCGACGCGAGGCGACGACGAACGAATATAAAATTCGTTTCGTATGCGGATAACTTCCCTGGCCATTAC
>DATBDI010000361.1:0-7345 GCA_036270025.1 Candidatus Udaeobacter sp.
TGCGAGAAACGTTGCAAACACGTAATGCTGCCACTCCCATGTCACCACAAAATGATTCGTATACAACAAGCCTCGAAGCCGAATGGGAATGTGCGAGATGCCCCACGTCATCAAAGCGCCCAACAGACAGCCAACCAGTGAACCGGCCGCAGCGATGAGCGCTCCCTGCCACAAAAAAATCCAGGAAATATCGATGCGGCGATAGCCCATCGAACGCAAAATGGCGATCTCCTTTATCTTCGCGAGTACCGACATGGTGAGCACATTGAAAATACCGAAACCAGCCAACAGGATGATCAGAGAGGTGGTGATGGCCACCGACATTCGCAAGGTCAGAAAAAGTTGAAGCGTGCTCTCCTCGCGTTCCTGCCAGCTAGTGGCGTTGTGTTGGAAAAGCGTTTCGAACCGGCTGGCCAACACCGGCGCACGATTCCGGTCCCGCAGTTTATAGATGATCATGGACGCTCCGGAAGGCTGCTGCAGCAACGCCTGTGCAACCTTGGCGTGCGAGTAAATACGAGTCGAATCGATCGAGCCAATTCCCGCGCGTGCGATCGCCGCAACGTTGAATCGCCAGTACTCGCCGTTTGGGGCGAGCAATTGCACAGTCTCGCCCACGCTAGTCTGAAGCAGGTCCGCCAGGCGCGAACCAATAATGATCGAGCTGGTGTTATTTCGAAAGTCATCAAAGTTGCCGTCAATCAATTGGTGCAGAATATCGGTCGTCTGCGCGTGCAGGGCGGGATCGATGCCGTAAAGATCGACCGTCGCGTTCTCAAACCCTGCGCGAGCGCTAAGGGTTCCGCGCAGAACCGGTGAACAGGAAACGACGTCGGGGAATTGTCTGCTCACCCGCATGATTTCGTTCGGGTTGGTGATGCCTTCAAAATAGAGACGCCGGCCAGTGACTGCTTTGGAGTTTTTCGCCGCGACCATGAGCGGCTCGTAACGCGGCCGAAAACGGGACCTGACGACGAGCGCGCCATTGCTCCCGATGTTGGACTCGATGAAGTAGCGCGTGAATCCCTGCGTTTGCGCCTGAGTACAGATGAAGATTGCGACGCCGAAAACGACACCGCTCAAGCTCAAAAGCAATGCACGCTTGCGATGCGTCAAAAAACGCAGGGCAATGTAAAGTGGGGGTGTCACCGCGCTTTCGGTGGAGGAGGCGAGTTGACCATGCGCTGCCGCACCGGCTGACCGGAACGAAACTTATCCTGGTCGGCAACGATGACGTGATCGCCGTCGGCCAGGCCACTGAGCGCCTCGGAAAAATCCAGTGTGCGAAATCCTACATTGACGGTTTGTCGCTGCACAATTCCTCCGCTTACCACCAGCGCCTGGTCCACAAGAAGAGCGCGCGTCGGCACGAGCAGGGCATTTTCGTGAACGCCGGTAATGATGTTCATCTCCCCGGTCATTCCGACCATCATGTTGTCGGGCGGATTTTCCATCTCCAGCACAACGGTATATCGCTGCGTAGTTGGATCGGCCGCCGGCTGCACCGACGTGACGCGCGCGGCGAATGTGCGCGTGCGGTACGCGTACAATTGCACTTTGGCTGTCATTCCTGGTTTCACTTCGCCTACGTCTTCCTCGTTCACTTCGCCGCGTACATAAGTCTTTCGCGAAGAAACGGTGAAAAGTTCATTCCCGTCCGAAACCAATTCGCCGTCGATCGTCTGTACGTTGGTTAGAATTCCGTCAATCTGCGAGCGGACTTCGGCATTCTTCATCTCGGCTTCGAGCTTCTTCGCAGTTTCTTCAAGAGACTTGAGATTGCGATCTCGCTCGATGCGCTCTGTCTCCACTACGCCGCGTAAACGGTTTACCTCGCTCTTGGATTTCTGATACTCAACAGCAGGCACGTTTCCTGAGGAAACGACTTTTTCGAGCCGTTGTAGATTGTCCTCAGCTGCTTTGAGCAACTCCGAGGACGGGAGGGGGAGAGCCGCGCGGTCAACGGCTGCCTGCAAATCGGTGCGCGCCTGTTTCAATTGTCTGGAGGTTTCCTCGTCAGCGATGGTTGCTAGTAATTCGCCCCTTTCCACACCTTTACCGATCGCGCCCCGACCGGCAGAGAAAGATTCGGCCAGCCGGATAAACCCGTCGTTTTGCGCGCGCACGCGAACGACAAAGGCCGGTTCGATCCGCACCGTCCCATACACCGCCGAGATCGCCGTACCGCGGCGCACCGCGGCTACCTCGGCCACGGACATCAGAAAGTAATAAGCTATTCCGAAAACCAGGACGAGCGCCGCCCCACCGCCCCACAAAAGCCTCTTTGATCTGGGCAATTTCAATTTTCGACGGCTAGTCTCGTGTCCACGACTCTTGTTTGCAATAACCTGCTGCCGCTCTGTTGCCGTCGTTGTTTCGGAGCGTTGGTAACTGTTCGAAAGCATTATTCCCAAGACACTGCAGCAGAAAGTCCGTTCGATTACGGGCAAACGCCACGAGCGTTCTCAAGCTTATCGCGACGGTGCAGTATCGTACAAAAATTGAAAATAACGGCCTGTGGCGCGATCCCACTCGGCTCTGGCCAGATTGTGTTGGTAGGTGGCTTCTAGCAGGCCGCTCTTCGTCTCGAGAAAGCCGTTTTGCGTGATCCGATATTCAAAGGACGACACCAGACCGCTGGCCACATTCTCCTGAATCACACGCGCGCTTTCCTCAGCCGCCGCCGTAGCGGCAGCAAGTGATCTCTCGCGTTCTTCAGTTGTGCTGAGATAGTTTGCAATGCGCGAGAGTTCGCGCGGGATGTCGCCCTCCAACTTGTGGCACGTTAATTCGTTGATCTCACGCGCCGAGCGTGCTCTCAGGACCGCGCCGCCCACTTTCCCATTATCGACGACTCGCCAGGTGTATGCTGCGCGCTCGCGAATCTCCGACCCAATAAAGTCCTGCGTCCTGCTCGTTGATCCCTGGCGATGAATTCCTGTGACGGGAACCCATTCGCCGCGAAAACCTCCCGCCACCTTGGGATAATATTCGGCTGCAATGATGCGTTCGTCTTCGTTCGCAGCGCGCACAAACAACCGCGCCAGTTTTACATCGGCTCTTCTCTCCAGGGCCGCTGCAGTTTCCGAGTTCAGATTTAGGTGCATGGGCACAAACTCCAGCTCCCCGTCTGGCTCGGGCAACGTTCTCTTCGCAGGATCGATCGCCATCGCCTGCGCCAACTGCAATTGCGCGTCGAGATACGCGCGACGGGCGTTTTCAATCTGCGGCTGCAATTCAGATGCCTGGATACTCGCGCTGCCGAATGTGCTGCGATCGGTCAAGCCGGATTCGAAACGATTTTTCTGCGTGGCAACGTTCTCCTGCAACCGTTGCTGTTGTTCTTTGCGGATGGACTCCAGTGACCGGTTGTAGAGCGCCGAGTAAAATGCCAGGCGCGCGGCGTGCAGCTGCTCCACGACGGCAACGTTTAGTTGCTGTTGCGCGATCAAAACTCCAACGTCGCCGCGGCGAAGGGAGTGCGGCACGGCAACGTTGAAGAGAGTCTGATCGAGTGCACCGCGTCCGACCCCAAATCCTTTTACCCCGCTTTCACCAGCCCGATGGCCATATTGCAGACCGGCCGGCACACCGAGTTCAACGTGAGGCCAAACGATCGATCGAAAGACAAGGCGTTGGCCGGCAGCCTGCTCCAGGCCCGCTTTGGCTTCCTGGATGGCTGGATTTCTCTCGATCGTGGTTTGCATCACGTTTTCGAGAGTGATTGCTCCAGCCGGATGCGCGAACAACGCGACGAGAATTAGAATTATGTGGAGACCGGGCGATCGCTGTAGCCGCTTCCCTGTGGGAAGCGCCGCGCTGTTGTTATCAAGAGCCGCACGCCCCGTCGCGCACAGCGCGACGGCTACAGGCCGGGTGAAAGACGCGAACGCTGGCTTCATCGCTGACCTAATTTTTGCGGCGGCCGCGCTACGTCGGCAGCTTGTGTACCGGTCTGTTTCCCAACAGTCACATTCTTGAAATCGAGCGATTCCGGTGAGCCGCCACAAGCGTGTGCAAGGCGGGCAAGTGCCACATTGTGCAGATAGATTGCACTCAACCGAGTGGTGCGCGTCCGAGTTACGTCGCCCGTTGCTTGCAGAATGTCGAGTTGTGTCCCTAATCCCGCGGCAAAATTGCTTCGGGTCATCTCAAGATTTTCGTCTGCAGTGTTCACGTTTTGCGTCTCGGTCTCGAGCACGCGATCGGCTTGCTCAAGATCAAAAAATGCGCTGCGCACTTCTGACGCAACGCTACGCCGTGCCGCGGCAAGTGCTTCCACCGCTGCTTCGCGTCGGGCACGAGTCGCCTGCATGCGCCCCTTGGTCGCAAAACCGTCGAAGATGTTCCACGTCGCATTGATTCCAATTACGCCGCCGTAATTGAATTCCTGGCCGACCGCCGGGTCGCGTTCGCTATACACTTCGTATCCGGAAAAAGCGCGAATCTGCGGCCGCACCGCACTGCGATCCAGAACATATTGTTTGTCTTCTATTTGGATGTCCTTTTGCCGGGCTTTGATCACCCCCCGGGTTGCGTCCGCCCGGGCGAGACAGTCGTTCAGGTCTGCGTGGTTCGGTTGATATCGTAGTTCCCCGGCAAGCTCAAATGAGGCCGGGCCGCTTTCGCCGCTGCGCGTGTCGAGTCCGAAGAGGTCGCCAAGCCGGAGGTACGAATTTTGCAACTGGGTCTGTGCATTGAAAAGCTCCGGCCGCTCGTTGGCTAGCGCTACTTCAGCTCGTTGCACGTTCAATTTTCCGACAATGCCGGCATTAAAGCTTTGCTGCTGACTGTTGAGCTCCTGTTCAAGAACGCCCACTGAATCCTCCCGCACCCGGACCTTGGCCCGGTTCAGAAGGAGCTCGTTAAAGGCGATCCGCACATCCATCGTGACTCGGTTGACAATTTCCTGAAGCTCGTAATTCGCCCTGTCGATGTTCAATTGTGCGATGGCCACCTGGCTCGTCACGGCTCCGCCCGTGTAAAGGTTCTGTTCGAGCTTCACAATTGCATTGTAGTCTTCGTCCCGCAGCGTCGTTGAGCTCTGGGTCTGTCGTTTGTCATACAATCCGCTCGAGCTCAAGGAGGGAAGAAATCCCGAGCGCGCTTCGATCCAGCTGCCGCGCGCCGCTTGCACTTTCTTGCGCGCGATCAAGATGTCTGGGTTCCGCTCCTGGGCGAGAGCGACCGCTTGTTCCAGAGTGTAAACGGGAACGGCCTCAACCGGCCTCAGGAAAGCGGAGAAACCGGCAGCAATCAGCACGCTGACAGCCGCGAAGTTGAAACGCATTTTGATTTATGTTCTATCTCCTTCCAAGGGCTTTCCTTGCAACGGGAATGCCCTGACTGTTGCCCTTATATCAGGTCTTGCAAGCCGGGGCGACTTCAGACACATTCAGGCTTCGCGGCCCGGTTTCGGGGGGCCTAACTAGGCGGGACACGGCAGCGAACCAGCCTAATTTATCGCTTGCTCCGAATTATTTAGTTCAGGTAGGTTTCAGTTTTTAGAAATGAGAAAAATCAGAATCGCAATCGTGGGCGTTGGAAACTGCGCCAGCTCGCTCGTGCAGGGAATCAACTTTTATGATGGCTCCTCCGTCAACGGTACGAGCGTCGGCCTAATGCACCGTCAGATCGGCGGCTATCGTCCGAGTGACATCGAAGTCGTAGCTGCTTTCGATATTGACCGGCGCAAGGTCGGCTTGGACGTGAGCAGGGCTATTTTTTCGCCGCCCAATTGCACAAAGGCGTTCTGCGAAAAGATCAAGCTCACCGGCGCGATCGTAAAAATGGGCTGCGTCCTGGATGGCTACCCGCCACACATGCAGGATCAAGATCCGCTGCGCACATTTCTTCCGCTCGAGAAGGAAACCACTCGCGAAGAGATTATCGCCGAGCTGAAAAATTCCTCTGCGGAACTGATGGTCAATTATCTTCCCGTCGGATCCGAGCAAGCCACCCGATTTTATGCCGGTTGCGCGCTGGAAGCAGGACTCGGGTTTGTGAACAATATTCCGGTGTTCATCGCGAGCGATCCCAAATGGTCGAAACGTTTCGCCGACAAAAATCTGCCACTCATTGGCGACGATATTAAGGCACAGGTTGGCGCTACAATTGTGCATCGGTCGCTCGTGGATCTATTTCGAAAACGCGGCGTAAAAGTCGTGCGCACCTACCAGTTGAACACCGGTGGCAACACCGATTTTCTCAACATGCTCAATCGCACTCGCCTTGCTTCGAAGAAAATGTCGAAGACCGAAGCTGTGCAATCTGTGATGGGCGAGCGGCTCGCCGATGAAAATATTCACATAGGCCCGAGTGATTACGTCCCATGGCAGCTCGACAACAAGGTTGCGTTTATTCGCGTGGAAGGCCGGCTGTTTGGCGACGTGCCGATGGAGGTCGACATAAAGCTTTCTGTCGAAGATTCGCCGAACTCGGCCGGTGTCGCGATCGACGCGATCCGCTGCTGCAAGGTGGCGCTGGACCGCGGAATCGGGGGTGTGCTGCATTCCCCCTCCGCTTATTTCTCGAAGCATCCGCCGGTGCAAATGACGGACGACGAAGCGTACCGGTGCGTCGAACAATTCATTCGAGGCGACCGCGAAAGCTGATCGCAATCCTCGGTCTATTGCCTCGCTTAAATCAAAGGTCGTCGGAAGCCTCTGCTCGAATTTCATCTTGCAGCTGCGCGGGCAGAAGTTGTTCCAGCCGGCACCATTCGGCTTCCAGTTCGTCCGCAGAGTAAGTGAGTAAGCGGCCAAGCGCGGTCGAGAACAAACCGGCTTCTACTTCGAGGCCGGCAATCTGCGTGACCGCCTTCCAATAAGCGGCCAACTGTGGCCGGTAAGCTTCGCGAAAGATTTCGAAGTCGCTTGGGGAAACATCATTCGTTTTCCAATCAAGCAGAAGACACCTGCCAGCTTTGCGGTCGATCATGATCGAATCGATCAAGCCTTCGAGCACGGTGCGATCGTTTCTGCGCCACGAAAATGGAAATTCCGCGTGAAACAAGGTTTCATCGCTCGCGAGAAAACGAGCGATGGTGGCGTCGCTGAACAAATTCCGGCGCGTGGCGTTCCAGTCCTTTACCGCGGCTTTTGCGTCGGGAGAAATCGGCAATTCTTTTTCGAATAACTTTTGTGCGGAATCGATTCCACCTTTCCAATCGAGACGTTGGAAAAATTTGTGCCACCAACGGCCGTAGAGGATGGCGAGAGTATCGAGTCTCGAGCGCGTTCGCACGTCTGCCGGAACTTCCGAATCGAGAGCGCTTGGCGTGATCTTTCGCACGAATTCCGAGGCGCGTTTCGAAGCGCGCTTAAGTTCGCGAGAAGTTAACGGC
>DATBDI010000362.1:0-10707 GCA_036270025.1 Candidatus Udaeobacter sp.
GCTCAGGTAATCGTGACCGCTTATTTTGATGACCTGCCATTCATCGCCACCGAACGTGGTTTGTACCAGCGCGATGCCGGCGGAAAGTAAAATTGCTCGCAGCCGACATCGCGATGTTCCGGTCATCGTTGCGCTAGGGTACCAAAAAAGCATTTCAATCTCAAATCGGCTGGAAGCGCACGTGCGTGTGCACGACCGCAATCCGCGAAGTACTGCGTAATATCTTCAGAGTTCATTTGACTCGGCACGTTATTTTGCTAAAAACCGGGAAATGTTTTTGCCTGCTCGACGTGTCCGCGGCGCCTGGGTTGCATTGCTCCTGCTGGTTTTGGCGCCGCTATCCGGAACCGCAGCTTCCCCAGCGAAGAAATTTCCAAAGTGTTGTGTCTGGCGGGTGACCAATGTCGGCGCGCCATTTTACCTGGTGGGCTCAATTCATGCGCTCAGCAAGAGTGATTATCCCCTGCCCGCCCCTTACGAAGTCGCGCTGAAGGGGAGCAAACGCTTCCTTTTTGAATTCGACCCGAATCGGCATGTCGAATTCGAGAGGAAATTTGAGGCGGCCGCGAAATATCCAAGGGGACAGGATATTCGTTCAAAGATCGATGCAGGTCTGCTGGCGTGGCTTCGCGAGAATATTCTAATGGTCAACGACAGTCCTGAGCACGGAAACCGCGGAGGCGTTGGCGGGTTCGACAGCGAGCTTCGGTACAAGCCATGGTGGATTGCACAGCATCTGGCCATGCCTGCCAGCTACAGCAACAGTTCGAGTTCGACTTCGCAGGGATTGGATAATTACTTTGTCGACCACGCGAGGATGACCGGCAAAGAAATTGCCGGCCTCGAATCCGTTGAGGAACACGTCGCGGTAATGGGCGGATTGTCAGATCGCGAGGGCGAATACTTGCTGCGGGACGCGCTGACTCAGCCGAACGACGGCCCAAAGGACATCGTGAGAATGCAGAAGGCATGGCGCCATGGCGACACAAATGCGCTTTGGGCAGGCGACACGCGGTTGCGCAGCCAGGCGCCGACGATTGCGGCGCGCTTTGTTGAGAATCGAAATGTGAAGTGGGTTTCGCGAATCGAAGCCGAACTCAAGAGCGGCAAACCAACTGCGATTGTCGCAGGGGCACTGCATTTTTCTGGCCCGCGCAGCGTGATAGCACTGCTGCAAAAACGCGGCTACCAGATCGAGCAGTTGTAGTGGTGGCGCAGGCAATCCTGCGTGCGAGGGATTCAATGCGCACGGGCTGCGGGAGTGGCAGACAGGATTGTCTGCCTCACGTGTGCCGCCTCCCTGATTTGGCTTCGCCGCGGCTGGCGGTTCAACAGAACTACGGTTGCAAGGTCTAATTCGGATTAAACAACTCCGGGCCTCTCATTTTATTTCCTAAACTATGAAGTCACTCATCATATTTATCATTTCGATTATCGCTCCGCTTGGCTTGCGCGCTGCGGCGCAGTCGCAGACTGAGCAAAACTCACCGCCCATCGATCCGAACAACATGGATAAATCGGTGAAGCCCGGTGACGATTTTTTCCAATATGCCAACGGCGCATGGATCAAACGAACTGAGATCCCGCCGGAATATTCCCGATGGGGTGCTTTCAATCAGTTGATCGAGCGTAACAACGACGCGCTCCACACGATTTCCGACAAGGCATCGCAGACGAAGGTCGACCCGAAGCTCGCGCCGGAAACACAGAAAGTCGGCGATTATTACGCCAGCGGAATGGATGAACAGTCGATCGAGGCGATGCGGACCAAGCCGCTGGAGGAAGAACTCAGCCGAATTGAGGCGATGAAAGATCGGCAGGACGTGCTCACCGAGATCGGGCATCTCCACAGCATCGGGATAAACGCGTTTTTCAATTTTGGCGCCGGTCAGGATGCGAAGGACAGCACACGTGACATTGCGCAAGCCGTGCAAGGCGGCCTCGGGATGCCCGATCGCGATTACTACACAAAGCAGGACCCCGACATGAAGCAGAAGCGCGAGAAGTACATCGCGCATGTGACAAAGATGCTGACGCTCCTGGGCGAGCCGGCGCAGAAGGCCGCTGACGATGCGAAAAGGATCATGGCGCTGGAGACGAAACTGGCTGAAGCGTCTCGCACACGCGTGCAATTGCGCGACCCGATCAAAAACTACAACAAGATGGGTGTCCGCCAGCTGCAGGACCTCACGCCAGAGTGGAGATGGAGCGATTACTTCAATAAGATCAACCTGCTCGAGCCCGGCGACATCAACGTGCATCAGCCGGAGTTTTTCAAAGCCGCCAACGATTTGTTCAAATCGACGCCGATCGATGATTGGAAAGCGTACCTGCGCTGGCACCTGATTAGTGCGACCGCGGCATATCTTTCCAAGGATTTCGTCGACGAAGAATTCGACTTCAACGAGCGGACGCTACGCGGCACGCAGCAGAACAAGCCGCGCTGGAAACGTGTAATCACTACCGAGGACGACGAAATCGGCGAAGCGCTCGGCAAATTGTACGTCGGATTTTACTTCCCACCTGAAGCAAAGGCGCGCGCGCTTGAGCTCGTGAACAATTTGAAGGAAGCGCTGGCCGATCGAATCAAGACCCTCGACTGGATGGATGAGCCGACAAAAAAAGAGGCGCTGAAGAAACTGGCAGCAATGAACGTTAAGATCGGCTATCCCGACAAGTGGCTCGATTATTCATTGCTACAGATTGATCGCGGCCCGTACGTGTTGAACGCGGTGCGCGCTGGAAAATTCGAGGCCGATCGCGACCTGGAGAAGATCGGCAAGCCAGTGGATCGCACGGACTGGGGGATGACGCCGCCGACGGTGAACGCGTACTACAACCCAAACATGAACGAGATCGTGTTTCCGGCGGGCATTTTGCAGCCGCCGTTTTTCTACGCCAATGCCGACGATGCGGTGAACTACGGCGGGATCGGCGCTGTCATCGGCCACGAGATGACGCATGGCTTTGACGATCAGGGGCGGCAGTTCGATGCCACGGGAAATTTGCGAGACTGGTGGTCAAAAAAGTCGGCAGACGAATATGACAAGCGGCGCAAAGCGGTTGTGCAGCAATACAATGAGTACGAGCCGTTGCAGGGCTTGCACGTGAACGGCGAACTAACACAAGGCGAAAACATTGCAGACATCGGCGGCGTCAAGCTTGCTTATGCCGCACTGCAAAAAGCGCTCGACAAACATCCGGAGCAACGCACGAAGGAAATCGACGGGCTCACGCCGGACCAGCGCTTCTTCCTCGCGTTCGCCGCGATCTGGCGGTCAAAGATTCGCGATGAAGATCAGAAGTTGCGACTCACCACTGATCCGCATTCGCCGGCGCAATTTCGCGTGAATGGGCCGCTGTCGAACATGCCGGAATTTCAGCAGGCCTTTAATATTCCTGATGGTTCGCCGATGATCCGGCCCGCGGATAAGCGCGTGAATATCTGGTAGGTCTCATCAACACCGCGCTTGAGCGCGGTGTTGAACCCGTGCGTATCAGACAAACCGTTTAAAACGGTTTCACAGTTTTATTGCGCAGAACACCGGGCTAAAACCGCGGTGTTAATTGAGAATCACCCATTACGATTAAGGAGTCGTTCTTCGACTAAACGCAACAACTTCAGCGCCCGTGGCACGGCAAAGACTCGCGCCAATGCCTGGCTGGACCGAAGAGGATGCCTCAGCGCTGTTTTGGCTTTGCAGTGTTGGAGCTGATCTGGTAACGGTCGCGCGGATCAGGCCAGCATGAGCAAAGCTTTTACGTTTAAGTTCAGAGCAAGGAAGAATCACATGAGATGTGTTCGTTTTATTGTGTTTGCATTTTGCGCGATCTGGCTTTGCTCGTCGGTAACCGCGCGCGCAGACGACCAACTCAAATCGCGATCTCCCAACGGAAAATTCGCGATGCGTTCCGGAGATATCAGCGAACTAATCGACGTCAAATCGGGAAAAGCAGTTATCGACCTGCAGGAGGTTAGTGAGTCTTGGGCAAAGGACTCGAAGTTACTCTGGTCGCCTGATTCCAAATACTTCGCTCATTTTTCAGCCGATCGCCGCGGCGGTTCGACCACAATTTACCGACAAAAGGGGGACGCGGAATTTGAGCAAATATCAATGCCAGAATTCCCCGATTGCGAGAAAGCAAATGTGGGAAAGGAATTTGAAACGACTCTGGAGCCGAAGCGGTGGTTAAACGCGACTACGCTTGTCCTTCTGGACCGTGAAGCCTGGAGCCATCAGGACGACCCAGACAAAACGAGCCAGTGCGAACGAACAATCACGATCTCCTTTGATGCGGACGGGAAAGCTTCGATCAAAAGCGTTAAAAGGAACAAGAAGTAGCACAACGACAAATCGCCGATCTGCTTCACCGCGGTGGTCTCCCTGCCTGTCTCAGAAACCGTTTAAACGAATTTCCCGCCGCGCTGTTGCCCGGAACACCCGGCTGAAGCAACGGCGTTACTGAAAATTACCTCAGAATTAGTGGCCGGATTTTTTCGCGATTTCATGATAGCGCGCGCAAAGGTCTTTCGCGGCTTCTGGCCAATGCGGGAATTCAAACTTAAAACCGTGCTGGAGCAGCCGACCCGGCACCACGCGTCGGCTCTTCAGGATCAGTTCGGTCTCTGTTCGCATGAAGAACGCGCCGATCTCAAGCAGCCATCTTGAAGCAGGCAAACCGATCTTTGTTCCCCAGGCGCGCCGCAACTCGCGCATGAATTCGAAATTAGACAATGGATTCGGCGAAGAAATGTTGATCGCGCCGGACAGATCTTCGTTCTCAATTAAGAATCGTATCGCACGAACAAAGTCGTATTCGTGGATCCAGGAAACAAATTGGCGCCCTTCGTCTGCGTAGCCGCCAAGGCCGAGCCGGACGAGCCCTAGTAAGTGAGCAAAGATTCCGCCACGATCGGGACTCATCGTCATGGCGGAGCGCATAATCACGGTGCGGGTGTGCGGCAACTTTCCCCGTTCGTTCACCGCTGATTCCCACGCCCTGGCTACATCGATACTGAAATGCCAGGTATCGGGAGCGCCCGGGTCGCATCCGCCAATCAGGCCGGTGAACTCGTCATTTGGTGCATCATGTCGGTGCGCGTAGATGGTCGCGGTGGCCGCTTGCAGCCAAACACGTGGTGGCCGTTTTGCGTGTTCAATGGCGCGACGTATCGCCCCAACGGAATCGACTCGCGACTCCATAATTTCGCGCCTGTTCCGTTCGCCGTAGCGACAATTGACACTTTTGCCTGCGAGATTGATGACAACGTCTGCGCCTTCGAGTTCCGCCGCCCAGTCGCTAACAGTCTTGCCATCCCATTGGACGAATCGACATGAGGATAGCGGAGCGGCATTTCGACTAAGCACAACGACCTCGTCGTTAGTGGCAGAGAAAGCACGGCAAAGAATCGCGCCGATCTGACCCGTTCCCCCAGGAATGACAATTTTCATCGGGAGCAATGCGTGCTTTGCCAACCCGCCTTGTGCAAAGCGTAATGAGCCGTCAGCTTGCGCGCCGCGCTCTCCGGATCTTGCCGGAACAAAGCATCCGATAAAAAGAAGCGATTCCGCGAAAGCAGTTCACAGACAATCTTCGCGAATGGCAGTAACACCGGACTCGCCAGTCGTTGCGCGTGTTCCCGATACTTTTGCAGCGCCCACAGGCACATGATCCATGCGCATTCCCCACGGTAAACACAACCATCGTCAGAAATGACAAGAAGTTGTTCATCCGGTTTGAGCATGTCGATTCCTGGAAACCGCCGATGCACTTCCTCTGACTGGAGCGGGATGAAAACAAGGCATACGAACGCCGCTTGCTTCATCAGCCAATCACGGCAGCGAATGCACAGCTCGCATTGCGAATCGTACAAGACGTAAAGCATTTCATTGCGCTGCGATTGGAACGCGAGCTTGCGGCGGCACCGGCGGCGGTGCCGATTGCAATAGCGCGCGCCGGCGCATTTTCGAAAAAACGAAGATGTTGAAGAAATGCATGGCGCCGAGCACCAGCATGACGACACCGACCTTGCGGCTGACCGTCTCCAACACCTGGCGGAGATCCGCCGGCGCAACGGCTTCCCGCAACGCCAGGGCAACATAGCCGATGTTGATCAGATAAAAGCCGACAACCAGGAGGTGGTTAACCGAATCGGCCAACCGCTCGTTGCCGCGAAATGAATCAACCAAAAAGACGCGCCCGTTCTTGTGAAGCGTGTGCGCGACCCAGACGGTCAGCGGAATGCTGAGCGCGATGTAAACGATGTATGTCCAAACGATGGGTGTCATAACGAATTCCTTTCCTGTTGTTTTTTTCTCATGCAGAAGCCGCCGTTTTCATTTCACAAACTTCAGAGCCCAGGGGACCATTTTGCTTTGCTCGGACTGCGACACCTTCGTGATTACGCGGTCAGCCAGATCGAGAAAATCGCTCAGGGCTTTGAGTTGCTGGTTGAAAGCGGCTGCTTCCGCGCCTCGTAAACTGTTCGTTCGCGAGAGACACTCCTTCAAAACAGTTTGTGCCGGCCGCAACTCACGTCTCCTGCGTTCGCGAATGATGATGCAAAACATCTTCCATACGTTTTTTTCTGCCTCGAAGAACTCTTTGCGCTCACCTTTCCGGACGACGCTCCTAACCAAACCCCAACTGACAAGATCCCGGAGATTACTGTGCGCATTCCCCCGGCTGATCTTGAGCTCTTGCATCACGTCGTCGGTGCTCAACGCTGATGGGGCGGTAATCAGAAGCGCATGAATCTGCGCCATGGTGCGATTGATACCCCAGGCGC
This sequence comes from Candidatus Udaeobacter sp., assembly GCA_036270025.1. GTDB lineage: Bacteria > Verrucomicrobiota > Verrucomicrobiia > Chthoniobacterales > UBA10450 > Udaeobacter. Next base: position 6,791 of record DATBDI010000362.1, read on the forward strand.
TGCCGATTACACCCCATTGGCTTACGAACTCATCCCGCGCCTGCTGGAGCGCGCTGGCGGCGGGGTTCTCGTTCTTCACATATTTTCAGTAAATCTTGAAAGTCCAGTAGTCAAGAAAATTTGATTGAGTTTCTTCGACCGGCGGCAACCTGCCAGAGCTTCAGCAGGCATTTAGCCTTGGCAGGGCTCAACAATGGTCCGTGCTGTCGATCAGCACGTGGACATCTGGCGATCTCTGTCTCATTAACACCGTGCTTCAGCGCGGTGGTCTCGCGATCCTGGTCCGAAAAACCGTTCAAACGGTTTTTCGCGTTGTTGCTGGAGTTAACACCGGGCTAAAGCCGCGGTGTTAATGAAACTGCAGAACTGGGTCATTCCTTCGCGACCTTGCCACCCCCAGGTGTTGTCATCCCGAGCGAAACAGCTTGCCCGCCGTGGCGGGAGGGATCTCTCGAATCGAGCACCGACCACACAGATTACTTAGCGTGATCAATCCCCCTTTGCGAGGTCCTTCGCTCCGCTTAGAATGCCGCGCGAATTGTCAGTCGCGCACGATCTTGCCGCCCCACGTGTTGTCATCCCGAGCCCAGTCGAGGGATCTCTCGAATCAAGCACCGATTACACAGATTACTTAGCGTGATCAATCCCCCATTGAGAGGTCCTTCGCTTCGCTCAGGATGACGCCGCGAATTATCATTCGCGCGCTATTTTCCAGCCCCACGTGTTGTCATCCCGAGCGAAACAGCTTGCCCGCTGTGGCGGAAGAGGGACCTCTCGAATCAAGCACCGATCACACAGATTACTTAGCGTGATCAATCCCTCTTTGCGAGGTCCTTCGCTCCGCTCAGGATGACGCGCGAATTGTCAGTCGCGCGTTATTTTGCCGCCCCAACTGAGAATCTTCGCTTTCGTTCCTGCGGCTTCGGCTTCCTTGATGTTGCCGGCGCGATTGTAAAAGAGTGACAGACTCGTCCAACCAATCTGATCATTTGGCTGGAGCTCGACTGCTCTTTTCCCGGCGTCGATTGCTTCCTCGAAACGGCCGAGCTTCATGAACGCCATGCCCAGCGCGTGCCAGCCATCGAAGAAATTCGGATCAAGCTGCACGCAGCGCCGGTACTTCTCCACTGCAGTTTCCAAGTCGCCGATGGCGATGTCGCCACTGGCGTCGTCGTAGATTTGATCGACTGTTTCTTGTTCCATTAGCCCCGGAAAATCCGCCGCCGACCCAGCGCCTTTACACCTTAGCCTTTTGCGGATTGCAAACCGGCGGCTTGCTGCCGGTCGTGCAACCATTCGACAAAAACAATGCGCTGCTTGCCCTCGAGAAGTCTTTTCTCAAAAGTTGCTTTCTTTTCCCCGGCGCTCGGGTCCGCGAGTGGCTCGCGTGTTTCCACAATCGCAATAAATCCGTTCTCACCTGATGGAGAAAAATCGCTCACATCGCCCGGATCCAGAAACGCCACGGCGTCTTTAATTCCGGGGAGATCAGGCGGTTCATTCTTCTTCGGCTCTTTGCCTTTCGATTCTTGTGCTTCTTCATCCATCAGCTGAAACGGCGGCAGCTTTTCGGTTTTGACACCGGCCTTCTGGACCGCCGCCTCAACTGCTGAGCCTCCGGGAGATTTCGTCGTTTCGCGCAACTGCTGCACAAGCTCAGCGGCTTTTGTGGACATTTGTTCACGAGCTCGCGGCTTCTTGAGCGCGTCCACGATTTTCGGCTTCGCCTCATCAACTGTGAGCGGCCGCGCCTCAGTTACTCCCGCGAGATGTAAAATGTAAAATCCATCTGCCACCTGAATCGGATCGCTGTTCGGTTCCTGCAGCGAGAGTTTAAAAGATGCGGCTACTACTTGTGGATTATCTTTTAGCTGCGGATCGGGCGACGCCAGGGCAAATTCGCCACTCTCACGCACCGGCAACTGAAACTTTTCAGCGGCCTGTTTAAAGTCCGCGCCTTTTTCCAACAGCGCTTGGGTGAAGTCAGTCGCGCGATCAGAAAACGTTTGCAACGCCTCGATCCGTTCCTTGCCGGCCAATTTCTTCTGCTCGTCAGTCAGCGTTAGCTGCACAAATTGCACCTTGCGTTTTTCGTCGGTTTTGAGCTCGGCCTTGTGGGCGTCGTAGTACTTCTGCACATCCTCATCGGTAACTGTGACGTTCTTCGCGAAGTCAGCGGCCTGAAATCGAATGATGCTCACGGAAAATTTGTCGTAGCTGCGCCGAAAATTGTCTTCCAGTTCGTTTGGTGAAACTGAAACACCCGCGGAGACAAGCTTCTTGATTTCGTTCAACGAAAGCTCATTGCGAACCAGTTGTTCAATGTGCTCTTCGCCAAGGCCCATTGGCCCGAGAGCGTTCCGGACAAAATCGGTGAATTTTTTGATGTCGAAACCGGACTCACCTTGAAAGGCCGGCAGCTTGCGAACGACATCTGCAATCTCAGAAGCACTCGGACGAAGACCGAGCCGCTCCGCCTCGTGCCGCAGGACAATTAGATTAACCGCGAACGTTCCATAACCAGCATTGCCTGGTTGCCTGAGCGACAGTGTTTCCCAAAATTCGGACATCCCGAGAGCTTGCGCGAGGCCGCCAAGGCGCGCATTTGCATCAATTTCGAGTTGAGTCAGCTTGCGGCCATAAATCTGGCCAACATCTCCCTGCTTCATCGCGCCATAATCCGGCGTTCTGACAAAATAAAAGATGAATGGGATCGCGAGAATGGCGATGACGATCATCAGCCAATCCTTGTGCCTGCGCAGTAACTTCATCATAAGCGACGAAAATTGTAGCGGAGGCTGTTCTCAGCCGCAAATGCGAGCGACGCGTACAGTGAGATGTGAGAAGTGAGAGGTGAGATTGCAGCTGATCGACTTCTCACTATTCACTAATCACTTCTCACGATTTCAGCTCTCTGGCGGTTTCTCGAATCAATTCCCACGCTTTACGCAAATGCTCTTCCGTCGTGAGCACGTTGCCGATCCCGATTCGCATTACCGTGTGTTCGCGCAATTTTGTTTGCGTGAGATAAGCGCGGCCGGAGGCATTGATTCTCTCAACGATTTCGCTGTTGATTCTGTCACAGTCGTTTTGGTCGCACGCGACAAACCGAAAGCAAACAACACCCAGGCTGACAGGCGCCGCGAGCTCGAAGCGAGTATCCTCTTGCAGCCAGCTGGCGAACAATTTCGCGAGCCGGATGTGCTCACGAAGACGCGCGGCGATTCCTTCGCGGCCGAAGCTTCGGAAAATGAACCATGCCTTTAGGGCGCGAAACCGGCGACCCAGCTGGATGCCGTAGTCCATGTAATTTTTCTGCGGCTCGAGCGTGTCGCCGCGCAAATATTCCGGCACCAGCGTGAAGACGCGACGCAACCTCTCCATGTCGCGCACGTACAGCACACTGAAATCGAGCGGCACAAACAGACTTTTGTGCGGATTCACGACGATGGAATCGGCGTCGGTCCAGCCGGCGCTGAGCGATTGGCACTCCGGCAAAATGGCAAATCCCGCGCCGTATGCCCCGTCGATGTGGAGCCACAATTTGAATTGCCGGCAAATTCTCGCGATCTCCGGAACAGGATCCACACTCGCAGTCGAAGTTGTGCCGACCGTGGCGATCACTGCCAGCGGCTTGAAACCGTCGCGAACATCGCGCGCGATCATTTCGCTCAGCGCATTTGGGTCCATGCAAAATGCGGCGTCGGTCGGAAGGCGCTGCACGTTTTCTTCCCCCAAACCGAGCGCGATTGCAGCTTTTTCCGCCGAGCTATGCGCCTGTTCGGAAGCATAAATACGAAACACAGGCGCGCCGGCGGCGACGAGGCCCCGTTTGCGCACCGAACGTGACGCAGGCGATCCTTTCGTGGCGCGGACAATCCTGTCTGCTCCACCAGGTCGGCAGACAGGATTGTCTG
>DATBDI010000363.1:0-3406 GCA_036270025.1 Candidatus Udaeobacter sp.
GATGATCTTTGTCGACGATGTACCAGATTTTCACCAGATCCGGTTTTTGTTCAGCAAGTTTGCGAACGAATTCACGCGCCTGCTCAGGTGTGTCGATCTTAACAATCGGCGGATCGCCAAGATCGAGTTTCTCGCGCGACACGCTGGAAATTAGCGGCCCCGCCACTGCCACGCGTGGCGCCTTCTCTGTAGCGTTTGCTTTTTTGCGGACCTCGAAATTCCACATCGGGCCGCCCACATCGACCACGCTGGTGATCCCGCAACGGATGTAGCGCGCAAAGACATCGTCGAGATGCGATTTGATCCATGTGACCTCGTCTTTGTACGGGCGCACCGAATTGAAATCGGCGCCGTCCGGGCGCGTGAACAAATCAGCCGATTGAAAGAAGTGAACGTGCGTGTCGATGTAGCCGGGCAAAATGAATTTCCCAGCGCAACTGATCTGTTTGCCCAGCGTCGCCGCGTCCTGTTTGCCCATGGCGACGCGTTCGATCTTGCCGCCATCGATCACGATTGTCGCATTCGGCAGCACTTTGCCGTCGGCGGGATTAATTACCGTCGCGCCGACCAGCGAAATTTTTTCCGCGCGGAGCGCCGCGCTGAGGAATGAGAACGCGAGTACGAGCGCGATTCTAAATTTTATTCGAGAGATTTGATTCACTTCACTTCCCATTCGTTCAGCCTTCGGCCTTCCCCTCTATGTCGCGGTTTCCCGAACCGCTCCATTCTCGACTTCGCTTGGAATGACAAAACGTTATTCCTTCGATTCGGGCACGGCTTTCTCAGCGGCTTTGAAGCCGATCTTGGAATGTGTTCCGTCGCAGAACGGCTTTTCAGTTGACGCGCCGCAGCGACAAAGCGCCATTCGCTTTTCCACCGGATATTTATTTCCGTCGGCGTCGATCACCTCCACTTCGCCTGTCACGATGTAAGGGCCGTTTTTGATTGCCTCGATTGTTACTTGAGCCATGACGCAAACACTAAAGCACCAAATCACAAGCACCAAGTTCGCCACGGCGAATCCGTCCGACGGCGGACACCAGAGGAGTGCCAAATGTCGAAAGTTCCAGGCCGCAACGCCGCGGAAATCCGGGGAGCACACGCGTCTCGCGTGTTGGCGAGCGCGTCCTCGCGATCGCGAACTTAAAAAGATTGTTTCGGCGGGACGCCAAAACCAACGCGCCAGAGGCGTATGCTCCCCAGAGACACGGCTTGCACGGCCTTCGCTTCGGCGGGAGTTTTGCCGCTCATGAAAATACTTCCTGCCATCGTTCTTGCGCTTACCACGTCAGCGCTCGCGCAAACGCAATCCCCATCGGGCAAACGTCCATTCACCTTCGAAGACATGATGGCGCTGAAGCGCGTTGGCGCGCCTGTGCCGTCGCCCGGTGGCAAATGGGTCGTGTTCGATTGCGTCGATGTCGATCTCAATGCAAACACGAAGATTTCGCATTTGTGGATTGTGCCGGCGGCTGGTCCGGCAGCTGCCGGACGGCGATTAAATCCAACGCCGAACCACGAGGAGCGGCCGCGCTTTTCGCCCGACGGCAAACGTTTGATCTGGACTTCGAAAGCAACTGATCCGACGCAAATTTGGATGTGCGATTTCGAATCCGATGCAGGACAGTTGGTTGGAAAACCTCACCAAGTCACTTCGATTTCGACCGGCGCCGACGGCGCGATCTGGTCGCCGGACGGGCAGAACATCGTGTTCGTGTCGGCGGTTTATCCTGATTGCAAAGACGACGCGTGCAACAAGCAGCGGGATGAAGAGCTGAAGAAGAGCAAAGTGAAAGCGAAAATCTTTTCTCGGTTGTTCTATCGGCATTGGAACGCGTTCACGGAGTTCAAACGCAGCCATTTGTTTGTTGTAAGCGCGGACGCAATTGTAGGGGCGTTTGTATCAAACGCCCAGGCGCTTGGCACAAGCGCCTCTACAACGCCCCGCGATCTCACGCCGGGCGATCACGATGTACCGCCATTTTCGTTAGGCGGCCAGGACATGTATGCGATTTCGCCGGACGGCCAGGAAATCGCGTACACGAGCAACATCGACGAGGTCGAAGCGACCAGCACAAACAACGAAATTTTCGTCGTGCCGATTAGCGGCGGCGCGCCTAAGAAAATTTCCACCAGTCCCGGCGCCGACACGACGCCGCTCTATTCGCCGGACGGAAAATATCTCGCCTGGCGCTCGCAAGCGCGCGCCGGCTTCGAAGCCGATAAATGGCGGCTCGTCGTGCAAGATCGACAAACGGGTGAGCCGAAAGACATCACCAAGGAGTCGGACCTGTCGGTTGGAAGTTTTGTTTGGGATCCCGGAGTGGACGCAGAAGCGCGCGACGGCGCGCTAGAGTTTACCGCTGAATTTCGTGGAGGCGCGCCGATCTACCGGATTCATCTGGATGGCAAGGTGGGACGCACACCAAGCTTCGCCGGTGTGCCGGACATCAACGCAGAGATACACGCTGACGACCTAGTTTGGAGCAGCGGTACTTTGTTCTGTACTAAGATGTCGGTGAAAGCACCCAATGAGATTTGGGCGAGCCGCGGCTTCGGGCCCTCGGCAGCAGTCACTCACATGAACGACGCGCTGTTGTCCCAGATCGACATGCAGCCGTTGGAGTCGTTCACGTTGAAAGGCGCGAATGACGAAGACGTGCAGGCTTTTATGGTCAAGCCGCCGAAATTTGATCCGAACAAGAAATATCCGCTGAAATTTTTGATCCACGGCGGGCCGCAAGGGGCGTGGGGAAACGAGTGGACGTATCGCTGGAACGCGGAGTTGTTCGCCGCGACCGGCAATTATGTGGTGGTGATGATCAATTTCCATGGCTCGACCGGTTACGGGCAGAAGTTTACCGATTCGATCAGCGGCGATTGGGGCGGCAAGCCGTATGTCGACCTGATGAAGGGACTCGATTACGTGGAGAAGACCTACCCGTTCATCGACAAGAATCGCGAAGCGGCGCTGGGCGCGAGCTACGGTGGTTACATGGCCAACTGGTTACTAGGCCACACCGACCGCTTCAAATGCATCGTGTCGCACGACGGCACGTTTAACGCCGAGTCGGCGTATGGCACGACGGAAGAATTGTGGTTCATGAACTGGGAATTCGGCGGTCCGCCGTGGAAAAAACGGGACGTTTACCGGAAATGGTCGCCGCACGAATACGCACAGAATTTCAAGACGCCGACGCTGGTCGTGCACGGCCAGAACGATTACCGGCTCGACGTGTCTCACGGATTCGATCTGTTCACGACGCTGCAAGTCCTGAAGGTGCCGTCGAAAATGTTGTATTTCCCGGACGAAGGCCATTGGGTGCTCAAGCCGCAAAACTCGCAGTTGTGGTACAAAACCGTGAACGACTGGGTGGATCAGTGGTGCAAGTAATCGCTGTCATCC
>DATBDI010000364.1:0-4411 GCA_036270025.1 Candidatus Udaeobacter sp.
CGTACGCAAAAGGAAAGATAATTGACGTGTCACCGTACAAACATGGCGCAGTCGTGCTTTGTCCGCACAGCGTGAGAATGTTTCGCGTGCCGTAAAAAAAGTAAGGAACCTATCAACCTGACCAAAATCCGGCAGTCATTGCGTCGACGTTAAGGAGCGAATCATGAAACAACTCATTCTCTTACTCGGCGCCGCGGCGCTCTTGGCTTTGGCGCCTATAGCAAACATAAGTTTCGGATGCTCAAAGAAGTAGACAATCTGATTGCAAACGCCGCGCTTTTTGGTGCAACGATGATAGCAACAGATAGATACCGCTGAGCACCTTGGCCCATTGAGCGGTGACCGGAGAGTTGCGCTCGCCGCAATATGAACTAACGTAAACTCCCCCGATTCTCGATCACTCAACCTTTGAAGCCGTGCAGGATGTTCTTCAAGGACACATCACAGGCACGCAAATATGAAAACCAAAAAATATGTAATCCTAACTGTTGCCCTCGTTGTTGGGATTTTTGGGATTTCATTGAGTGTTCCTGGAAATGATGCGCAGAAGATCTCGACACAGCCATCAGCTTCCACTCCCCGCACCCGCACCTACTACATTGCCGCCGAGAACACGACTTGGAACTATGCGCCCACGGGCAAAGACCAAATGACCGGCAAACCGGTGCCGTCGCCTTGGGGCAAACAATTGGTTTACAAAAAAGTCCGCTACTTCGAATACACCGACGACTCATTCACCGAAAAGAAACCTCAGCCTGCCTGGCTGGGTGTTCTCGGCCCGATCATCCGCGGCGTCGAAGGCGATACCATTAAGGTCGTGTTCTACAACAAGGCCAGTAAGCCCTACAGCATGCATCCCCACGGCTTGCGCTATGACAAAGATAATGAAGGCGCAACGCATGAAGCCGCCGGCGGCTCGGATCAGGATACGAATATGGATATGAGCACCATGGCCCATGGCTCTATGCCGATGGACGGCGCCGGGGCCAAGGTTGCACCCGGGAACAAATATACCTACACGTGGACCGTTTCACATGATGCTGCACCGACCGAAGCTGAAGGCGGATCAAAAATCTGGACGTATCACTCGCACGTCAACGGCCCGCAAGATATCTATGATGGTTTGATCGGACCAATCATTGTAACCTCGGCGGCTCACGCTCGAGCCGACGGCACGCCCGATGATGTCGAGAAGGAATTCGTGATGTTGTATATGATCTTCGACGAATCAAAGCTGGGCATGACTGCTGAGCAAAAAGAACCCCATCTCAAACATTCGATCAACGGCTATATCTTCGCCAATCTGCCGGACTTGGATATGGACAAAGGCGATCGGGTCCGTTGGCACCTTATCGGCATGGGCAACGAAGTTGATCTGCATACGCCTCATTGGCACGGCACACTCGTGAAAATCAACGGCGAATATACCGATGTTGCCGAACTTCTGCCGGCAAGCATGAAATCGGCCGACATGCTGGCTGACAATCCGGGCCAGTGGATGTTCCATTGCCATGTCGCCGATCACATCACCGCCGGTATGACGTCGATGTATCGGGTGCATTAGAAATAGAGCGCTCGACCTGCCGGCCCGAGAGGATCAAAACAAGGTAGCGCAAGCGTCCCCGCTTGCGATTTTCCCCGGCGCAAGCGAGACGCTCGCGCTACATTGCTGAATGTTAAGTGCGGGAATCGTCGGGCTGCCAAACGTCGGAAAATCGACGCTTTTCAATGCGGTCACGCGCACGCATAAGGCGCCGGCAGAAAATTATCCGTTCTGCACGATCGATCCGAACGTCGGGGTCGTTACAGTACCCGATCCGAGACTGACGAGAATTTCGCAAATTTCCCAGTCAAAAAAAATCACGCCGACAGCCATCGAGTTTGTCGACATCGCGGGGCTGGTGAAAGGCGCGAGCGCAGGTGAAGGCCTTGGTAATCAGTTCCTCCATCACATTCGTGAGGTGGAGGCAATCGTCCAGGTCGTTCGTTGTTTTGAAAATCCAGACGTTCATCACGTCAGCGCCACCATCGATCCGGTGCGCGACATCGAGGTCATAAATACCGAGCTCGTACTGGCTGACCTGGCTTCGCTGCAGAAGCGACGCGACCGAATACAAAAGCAACTGCACGCCGGCGAAAAAGCAGCAATCATTGAAAGTGCGATCATCGAAAAACTACTTGCGCATCTCGACCGCGGGAAGCCGGCGATTACCGCCGAGTTGACTTCAGAAGAGAAGGCAGTCGCGCGAGGTTTCTTCCTGCTGACGTCAAAACCAACAATTTTTGCATGCAATGTGGCGGAATCGGATTTGGCGGCAATTTCCAAGGGCGACTCTGCGAACGCCGCCACGCGATATGTCGATCTTGTTCAGGATTACGCCAGACACCATTTCGCTACTGAAGCAATCGTGATTAGCGCGCACATCGAGAGCGAACTGGTTGATCTTAGCGAGCAGGAGGCCCTCGAGTATTTACGTGGGCTCGGCGTCGAAGACAGCGGCGTGCACGCGCTCATTCGCGCGGTGTATCACCTGCTTGGGTTGCGCACTTTTCTTACCACAGGAGAAAAGGAGACCCGCGCCTGGACGATCCATGCCAGCGACAAAGCGCCAGCCGCTGCCGGGGCGATTCACTCCGACTTTGAGCGCGGGTTTATCGCAGCGGAAACCATTCATTACAGTGATCTGGTCGCAGCTGGTTCTTTCGCGAAAGCACGCGAAGCAGGTAAACTGCGGCTGGAGGGAAAAGAATACGAAGTGCGCGATGGCGACGTCATTCTGTTCCGATTCAACGTCTAAGTTGTAGAGGCGGCTGTGTCAGCCGCCTACCAGATTGGCGCTTCGCACAGCGAAGCGGCTACAGGGCCCCGAGGTATAAGATCCGGCCGCATTGCTCGCAGTTGACGATTTCCTTTCCCGCTTTGACTCGAGCTGCTGTGGCAGTCGTTACTTTCATGTGGCAGCCGGTGCAAACACCATGCTCCACGGCGACGATCGCAGCGTCGCCTTTACTATTGAACAGGCGCTCGAACTGGTCGAGCAAATCGGCGTCGATTTTAGACGCAAGCGCTTCTCGCTCATTTGCCAGTTCTGCTTGCTGCGTTTCCAACGCTTTTGATTTTGTTTCGAGGTCTGCCAACTGCCGCGAGATGCTGTCCTTCGTTGCCCGCGCGCTTTTATCGGCCGCTTCGAATTCGCCTTTGAGCTTGTCGGCCTCGATCATCAATTCGAGTTCCTGATCCTCGAGTTTGCTGATTTCATTTTCGTACCGCTCAATTTCGTGGCCAATCGCCCGAAACTCCTCATTCTTCCGGGTTTGATACTGCTGCGTTTTGAGACGCGTGATGCTTTCGGTGCGGGTGCCCACGTCGAGTTCAAGTCTTTTGCGCTCGACTTCGACCTGACGCCCTTTTTGTTTCAGCAATTCAACGCCCGCTGCGGTTACGGCCAGTTGCGACTCGAGATAAGCGCGTTCCAATGGCAGGGTCTTAATCTCAGTCTGGATCTGTCGGATCTTTTGTTGTCGATCTTGGAGAACGAGCAGTTGTTCCAGTTCCGAATGCACGAGCGCTCAACCTATTGATTCGGCAAAGCGGCGTCAATCATTGGCCAGCAGGGCTGAGTTGACTGAAGGCTTCGAGCACCTGCTCGGGGCGCGCCCGCACGGCAATATTGTCGGTGAGGTTCACCCATCGGACAATGCCATCCGAATCGAGAAGAAATTCGGCCGGGCGTGCAATATCCGCTCCTTTTGGTCCCGCGCCGGGATGCAACACATCATACCGGCGAATCACCTTCGCACTCGGATCAGAAAGCAGCGAAAACGTGTACCCGAGCTTTTGCGATTGCCTCTTGTTGATATCTGGCGGATCGACGCTGATAGCGACAACGGTAATACCGCGTGCAGCGAAATCCGGAAGCCGTTGCTGAAAACTCCGCAACTCGGAGTTGCATAGGAGTCACCAAAATCCGCGATAGAAAATCAGCGCAACGGGCTTCGGTCCCGACGGTCCGCGGAGCAAATCTCCGAGGCCGACAGGTTTTCCATTTTGATCCAGTAGTAAAAAGTCAGGGGCCCTTTGCCCGACGCGCGGGGCGCCAGCTGAGGCGGGTACCTGACGCAGGACGTAGAAGATGACGTAGCTGAAAAACGCGACAAAAAGCACGGCCATCGCTGCGAAAATCGAGCCGAAAATCTTTCCGCGGTAAATCTGTGGGCGGCCGAACGCGCGGAATAGACCGACTACCAACAGCGCAAGGCCAATTCCAAAAAGCAAGAAATTCGCCCATGGAAAATCACGCGTGATTGGAAACCGGGCGAAGAATTCATACGAGAACAGCCCGGCGATCGCGACAACGAAGCCGACCCAGATTGGCCAGTTCCACTTTCGTTTCATTGCGCTCTCGATGGA
>DATBDI010000365.1:0-4464 GCA_036270025.1 Candidatus Udaeobacter sp.
GAAGTCGGCTGCCCCACTCCGTAATGCTTGCGGCTCGTTTCGAAGTTCTGCGACGATGCTGTGAAATTCGTCCTTACTGGGAATCGCAATGACTGCCGTTGCCGCTTTGCGGTTGCGAATCTTCTCCGCCGGATTATCGAGCAAGATTCCCTTAACATCGCGTGCATATCGCATTAGATGGTTAAGCGTCTCCAAGTCCTTATTAAACGTCCGCGCTGAGATCACCGCCGACCGTTGCACTTTCCACTTTTCAATCGTCTGGAGTGCGATTGAGCGAACCGGCAGACCCTTGAAGAATGGCGCTAGACCGTTGACGCTGACAACCCGCCGTCGATACGTCGATTCTTTCACATCGGAACGGATTGATTCGAGCCACATCCTAACGAGTTCTTCAAAGCGAAGATTTCGTTCCTCAGTTCCGTGCAACCGATCCGCTTTTTCGCGCAGCTCTGACAAACGTCGGCGCGCCAGGTCTCGATCCGTCGTCTTGAGCGAACGCTTTATCTGCTTGCCGCGAACTGCAAACCACGCGAAATAAACGCCGTGACCGTTACGATACAAACATTCGCCGACCTTGGTGAGACCGCTGGATTGATTGGAAGCCATTCCGAAAGTTTAGGCTTACCAAATCAGCTTACAAGCTCAAACAATCGCAGTTTCAAAATCGTTATAAGTCACACTCAATAAGATATTTGGTGAGGTGGCTGAGTGGTCGAAAGCAGCGCTTTGCTAAAGCGCCGTAGCCCAAAAGGCTACCGAGGGTTCGAATCCCTCCCTCACCGCGTTTTGCGTCTGGCAAAACGCGAGAGGGAAATCCACAAGCGGGCACACTATCGGATGCACTAGCGGGAACGTAATCCCTCCCTCACCGGTCCTCTCGTCTGCGCCCACATGGGATTCATTTTCAAATCGCCGTAGTTGATCAAACCAAACGTCGAGCGTGCAATGTTTTCCCGGCGGCGCTTATGCATCTTTGCGCCGAACTATTGGGACCGTGCCCTTGGCTAGCAGTTCTGTACGTCGCCTGAATTCCCCAACTGCAAGATTACACGGCAGCAGGGACGCACTATGTGCCTCCGGCTCCTTTTCCTCGCACAATTTTTGGAAGGCGGGATCTGCGCGTAAAGGGTCCCAGAGCGGATCGAGCTTTAAAAGTGCGGGCGTGATGGGCGTTGGGCTGTAAAGCCAGCCACCGTACGGCGTTTGTAACAATCGCGTGAGAGTTGCGATGGCACGACTATTCTCGCCAATTATCATCTCAACTAACGCCAGGTTCTCTTCGAAAGCGGGTCCAGACAGTCGATCTTTGTTACTCGGCAAAAGCGTGATTGCACGCTGCGCTTCGTTGAGAGCTGAGTCTTTCTCGTCGAGTATGGCGTAAGCGACAGCCAGCGCTGCTGCAATGAAGGCGTTGTCTGGTTGATCCCTCTTGAGCGACTCAAGCGTGCTTCGCGCTTGTTGAGCGTCAGCTTTTGCATGAGCCGTGTCACCAGCTACGCGCTGGGCCAACGCGAGCCCTACCTGCTTGCTGCCCTTCTCAATCCCAGAAGTAAAAGGCAATCGAGTTTGTCGGGTTTGTACCCACCGCATGCCCTCAGGATTTCCTTCAAGTCTCAATTGGGTCAGCTTGATTCGGACGGCCACGTCGGAATTCGTTTGTGCGTTTACCTGCACGAGCGATTTGGCGGCTTCTTGCAGATTACCTTCCGCCTGGTGGATGTTGGCTTTTAATGCCATTAGAGACAACTCATTAGGGAGGATATCCAGTGCCCGATCGTAGAGCGTTTCCGCTTTCAGGAATTGTCGAAGCGCGGCGTATGTAAATGCTACTTCCGTGAGTAACGCTGTATTCCGTGGATTGAGGGGGAGGCCCCGCTCCCAATAGGCAATACTTTCATTCCAATGTCCCTCGCTTCGCGCAATTGCTCCAAGGGCGTATAAGACCTCGCTGTTACCTGGCAACATTTTGCGGACGCGTCCAAATGTGGCTTTAGCCTGCCCGTAATCGTGCAACACCCAATATTGATAATAACCGGTGAAGAGCAGGGTTTCGGGCGTGTTCGGTTGCAGTTTCTGCGCATTTTCTAAAGCTTCCCTTGCCGCATCGCGACGAGCGGCAGTTGTGTCGCGACGGTTAGAGTAAAGAAGCGCGTGCACACCAGAAAGTCGCGCCCAAGCGAGCGCAAAATTTGGGTCAAGCCGCACCGCCAGGTCATAAAATTCAATGGCTTTGAAAAGGGCGTCGCTGGAGTAATTGCTACGTGTTTCAAAAGCCAATCCGCGTAAATAGGCATCGTAAGCCTGCGAATTATTTGTGGGCTTAGCAGCCAACGCTTGCTCCTCGCGGCCGGTCAGCTTCGCTTGTAACGACTCGGCGATTCCTTTAGCGATCTCGGTCTCGACGCTAAAAATGTCACTCAACTTCCGGTCATACGTCTCGGCCCAGAGTTGCGAGCCTGTTTGCACTTTAACCAAGTGGACATTGACCCTCACCTGATTCCCTGCCTTCTGGACGCTACCCTCAAGGATGTTCGCTACGCCAAGCTGCTTTGCGATTTCAGCAAGATTGCGCGGTTCGCTTTGATATCCCTGCATCGAAGTGCGCGAAATGACTTTCAAATCCCCGATCTTGGTGAGACGCGTCAGGACTTCTTCCTGGATGCCATCGGCGAAATAAGCGTTATCCGGATCGCTGCTTAAGTTTTGAAAGGGCAGGACTGCGATACTTTTCCGGATATCCGAGGCTGGTGCACTGATTCCCCTCGCCGGCATACCCGTCGCCTCACGGGCATTTTGTTGAGATCGAGTCCAAAACGCGAACAGAACTCCGGCGAGCACAACTATGACAGCCGCGCTTGCAACGAGACGTGATCCATTTCGCTTGACCAGACACTTGGCGCGATAACCAAGAGTAGGGTGGCGCGCGATAACCGGCTCTCGCGCGAGATGGCGGCGAATATCGGCCGCGAGATCTGGTACGGTGGCATAACGCATCTCGGGTTCCTTGTGCATCGCGAAGAGGACGATCGCGTCGAGATCACCGCGCAACAGCCGTGCGGTGCGGGCATCAGAAGCAATTGCGCTGGGCGGCGGCGGAACTTGCTCACCTACCACCAGGGCCAGTTCCTCACGCGTGGGACGGGCAGTGGAAAACCGGTGGGGCTTTTGGTCGCTTAACATTTCATAGAGCAATGCGCCTAACGAGTAAATATCAGTCGCGACTGTTATCGGATCTCCTTTCACCTGTTCGGGCGAAGCGCAAATGGGTGTCAGGCGCTGCTGTGCCTCGGTAGTCAACGGGGCCGCGTCTTCGTCTTTCGCCAGGAGCTTGGCGATACCGAAATCGAGCAGCTTCGGTTCGCCTTCTGCGTTCGCCAGAATGTTACTGGGCTTGATGTCGCGATGAACAACCAGATTCCGATGCGCAAACTCCACCGCGGCGCAGATCTTTAAAAACAACTCCAGTCGTTGACGCGTCGACAGCCTTTGCGTGACTGCAAATCGAGTAACCGGTACCCCGACAATATAGTCCATGATGAAGTAGGGCAGACCATCGTCGGTTGTGCCTGCATCGAGTAGTCGCGCGATATTTGGGTGATCAAGCCTGGCCAGGATCTGTCGTTCCGCTCGGAAACGGCGCAGGATCTCAGCCGTGTCTGCGCCTCGATTTAGTATCTTGATTGCAACTTGTTTCTCAAATTGACCGTCAGCACGCTCTGCCAGGAAAACTGTGCCCATCCCACCGCGGCCAAGTTCACGGACGATGACATACGCGCCCACGCGCTCTCCGCCGCGCGGCGGTCCCTCTTGCCAGAATGTGGAGGCTGCGTTCTGCGCGCAATCTTCGAAGCTGTCGGTACGCTCCTTAAGAAGAGCCTCCGCTTCGGCCAGGAGCGACTCGGCCTCTTCGAGCAAATCCGTATCTGGACCGCAGCTTCTCTGCACCAAGGCAATTCGGGCTGCGGAAGAGTTTTGTTCCAACGCTTCGCCCAAGATGGTTTTCAAGCGATCCCAGCGTTGCGGATCGATGTTCCCTTGCCCGAATCCGGTAGTGTTTGTGGCCACGGAGAATTTGAATCTCTAGGTCGCGGATAGTTCCCGTCGAAGCCAAATTTTCGCAAGGGTCCAGTCCCGCTTCACCGTGGCCGGCGAAATTTTCAGTAACTCGGCTGTTTCCTCGACCGTCAGCCCGGCGAAAAACCGCAGTTCGACGATGCGCGCCTGTCGCGGATCCAGAGCCTCCAGCGCCTGCAACGCCTCATCGAGCGCGGTCACATCAATCTTGCGGCTATCGTAAAATTCGAGAGTAAGTCTCAAAGGATCCGAACCGCCGCGTTTCAAACGGTGTCGCGCGACCGCGTAGTTAGTCAGCGTCTGTCGCATCACTCGCGCGAAGATTCCGATAAAGTGACTGCGATTTTGCCAGACAAGATTCTTCTCGCCAATCAGGCGAAGGAAAGCCTC
>DATBDI010000366.1:0-8011 GCA_036270025.1 Candidatus Udaeobacter sp.
GCTTTTTTTTTAACCGCCTGTCGAATACGTGCCTTGAACTTGGACGTCGCGCTCTCATCAGCTTCACGACCGGACTCCCACTCTGCATCTCGAGCCGCCGCGATTTGCTTCATCGTGCGGCCGCTCTTTACCGACTGATCGTCCAGCTTTTGTGAGATCGGTTTCGCATCGTCGCCGGTCTTGAGGATTAGCCACTGATTCTTTTCTCCTTCGCGACCGCGAATCCGCACGAGCGTCCATTCGCCTTTTGCTTTTTTGCCATCGAGAACGAGGTGCAGTTTGCCTTCGCGCAACGACTTCGCCGGCTGTTCTCCAAAAACGTAATACGTGCCGCGGTCCCACACCATCACTGTCCCGCCGCCGTATTGTCCCTCGGGAATAATGCCCTCGAAGCCTTCGTATTCGATGGGATGATCTTCCACTTCGACGGCTAGATGTTTTTCGCCGCGTTTCCACGGAAGTCCTTTCGGCAGCGCCCACGATTTTAGCACGCCTTCCATCTCCAGGCGGAAATCGTAGTGCAGCCGCCGCGCGGCGTGCTTTTGAATGACAAAACGCGACGCCCCTTTGACTTTTTTCGGCAACGGTTTTCCGGCCGGCTCCGCGGTGCGCTGGAAATTCCGCTTTCGCTTGTACTCCTCAAGCGCCATTTCCTGCAACGTAACTGCAGATCATCAGCGCGCACGTGAAGTTGTCGAGGCGCTCGCCGCGGCGTACGCCGCTACAACACTTACCCTTCGTTTGGTAGCGGCTCGCCGACGAGGTAGCGGACGAAGCGGCGAACCACAATGTTTTCGCCCAGTTCAGCAATTTTCGCGGTGAGCAGATCGCCGATTGTTACGTCGGGATCCTTGATGAAAGCTTGCTCGAGCAGACAGACGGTGCTGTAGAATTTCTCGAGTTTTCCGTCCACGATTTTATCTGCAACATGCGCGGGTTTGTCTTTGACCTGCGCTTTATAAATTTCACGCTCCGCTTCGATCAGGTTGCCCGGAACATCTGCGCGGTTGACGTAAAGCGGGTGCGCCGCCGCGATGTGCAGCGTGATGTCTTTGACAAACTCGCGGAAGTTCTCGTTCCGTGCCACGAAATCGGTCTCGCAATTCACCTCCACAAGCACGCCGACTTTCCCTTGCAGGTGAATGTAGGAAGCAACAATGCCTTCCTTGGTGACACGCGACGCTTTTTTGCCGGCGCTGGCGATGCCTTTGGTCCGCAAGATCGTCTCCGCTTTCGCCAGATCACCGCCGCTCTCGACAAGTGCGCGCTTGCAATCCATAAAGCCCGCATTGGTTTTTTCGCGGAGTTGCTTCACCAGTTTTGGATCAATTTCAGTCGTTGTGTTCATTGAATGTTAAGTTCCGAACTGTTCACACCGTTGCGTCGCGAGGGGGACGCAACTGTTACGCCGAGACGCCAGCCATCTCGACCTGCTCACGGATGCGCGCTTCGTTAGTTGCTGAAACGATCGCGTCCACCAGTTTTTGCAGGATCACCCGAATGGCACGAATTGCGTCATCGTTGCCAGCGATCGGGTAATCAATGATCTCGGGATCGGCGTTGGTATCCACAATCGCGACTACCGGAATTCCGAGGCGGCGCGCCTCATTCACCGCGTTTTGCTCGCGGATGGTGTCGATCACCACCAGAGCATCCGGCAATTGCGCCATCTCCATTATTCCTTCAAGATTGCGCCGAAGCTTTGCAGCCTCACGATTCAGCGCCGCCAATTCCTGTTTGCCCATCTTCTTGTATTCGGGCGACTGCTCGATCTCTTCGATATATTTCAATCGTCCAATGCTCTTTCGAATCGTCGCCAGATTCGTCAGGGTGCCGCCGAGCCAGCGCTGATTCACGTAAAACTGCGCGCAAGCCAAAGCAGCCTCTTTCACTGCTTCCTGCGCCTGTTTTTTGCAGCCCACAAACAAGATCCTGCCGCCGCGGCGCGTGACTTCCTGGAGGAACTCCGTCGCCCGCCGAAGCTGCTGCACGGTTTCGTCCAGATTAATGATATAAATCTGGTTGCGCTGCTCGAAGATGAAGGGCTTCATCTTCGGATTCCAACGCTTCGTCTGATGTCCAAAATGGACACCAGCTTCCAGTAACTCAGGTACTAATTCTGTCGTATCTGCCATAAGAGAAATTCCGCGAAAGGGGAACCTCCAGAGCGGGAGGCTGAAGATGCTACAGCACGCGCGGATGCGCAACCTGAAATTCAGCTCTGCTACTGCCCTGATTTAGTGCTGCGTCGGGGCTCGTAATAGCGGGACTTTGGATGGCGATCCTCGACGCCTCCAGATGCAAAGTGCGATCTCGTTGAGGATTGATCCGTAGGGCGTGTCCTCCTTCCTAGAAAGATATGGATCAGCAACAAAATTGGCAAAACCAAGCCTATAGCGAGATGAATCCAACTCGTCCACTCGCGCAGTCTTTCGCCACCCGCGTAATAAAGACCATAGCCAGTGATGGTTAAAAACGCGAACGCACTCAAAAAAACCGACCCGTTTGCTCGATTCCGGCGTGCGCGCCACGCGAGCCGCACATGCTCGTTCAAGAGCACCCCGACCAGTACTAAAACTGCCATCGCTGCGGCGCCATGAATTTTCATCGCCCAGGTTTTTGCGCTCATTTCAAAATCACCAGGCGACGCAGCAAGATAATTCCAATATGCCCATGCCACTCCGCTCAAAAAGACCAGCGCGAGCACGGCGTAGAGAAAATACCTCTGCAAGCGCCTTAATCGAATCCTGTCCGGCCGGTGGTGTCGCATGATGAGCGAAACATCCAAGATGGCGCGCCATCGCGCTCAAGCAACAATGCGTCCGCATGATATGGGGCGAGCAAGGGTACAGATTTCTCCAGTAGGACGAACACAATTTTGGTCAAAGCATCAGCTATCATGCAAGCAGACGCCGCTACGCTCACGCTGATCACCTTGCGCGAAGATCGACATGTACGGCCGTCGAGCAGCGAACTGACCACCGCCCTGCCACGTCTTTTCTGAGCGAAATAGATTCCAGAGGTCGCCAGGGCACGCTCACGCAACTTGATCGCGCCTGCCGGCCGCATCGGCTCGGCCGGATGGCGCAAATGGACAAGTTCCGATTTCAATCCAAAAACGCGCAGGTCGCCGCCGGCATTCACAACTCCAGATGAAACCCCCGCGCGCTTTAAGGCTTCGACCGCGCGATCGACCGCAAAACCCTTTGCAATGCCACCAAGATCGACAATCACGCGCTGTCGAAATCGAACCGTGCAATTTTTTTCGAGAACAATGTCGCGCCAGTTCCCCTCGCTTACATTCCAGTATCGTCGTGGAAGATAGTTCCACTGCATCAATTTTCGCGCGACCGTGATGTCGAAAAGGCCGTCACTTTCATGCGACAATTTTTGTGCCGCTCGCAAGACGCGCCATGTCCAGAGGTCGACCGTGACTTTGCGCTGAAATGCTTCACGATTGATCCTCGAAATATCGCTGGCCGGATGGTGAAAACTCATTAGTCGGTCCACCCTGGCGATGGCATCGAACGCGCGATCGACGGCGCCGTGCAATTTTGCTTCGTCATCGCCTCGAGCGGTGATCTCTACAAACGTGCCGAGAGAGGGACGCGCCCGGCGCACTCTATTTGAGACAGACCCCATAGGTCGCGAGGAGGCGTCGCACGCCATCGGTCACATGGCGGCAGGAAAGCGTTGCGCCACTGATATTGTTGATGCCCTCGTTGAGAGCGAATTGCGAGCGCGGTCCTTTGCCGACGAATTGCTTTCGCCAATCAGGATTGCGAATTTCGCCGCCATAACTTTCCCGGTAATTCAGAATTTCGATTTGCTTAACCTTTCCCTCCGGCGAAAGCGCGACGGCATAATCGATCACGAGATGTTTGCCGATGACGTAATCGACAATGAAGAAGCCCTGCAGCTTCCCGTTTTGCGTCGCCCGCCAAACTTCCTGGCCGCGAAGCAACTCTTTTTGACCGCTGGCAGCTTCGATCGCACGAATTTGCGCGGGTGTGAATTTCACGTGTGCCGCGGTGAAGTGATCGCAATCGGGGAAGCACAGCTTTTGCGCGGCCGGAACCGTCAGGTATTGGACCGCGTAGCAAGGCAGCGGCACCGTGACGCTGATCGCAGCGGGCAAAATCCAGCGCGGAAGGTGGTCCATTTCGGAGAGGATTCGAACGCGATTCTAGAAAAAGAAACCGACCGCGCCAAGCAGGTGATCCGCGCGGGGTGAGTCCGGCGCATTGTCGAGCGCGAATTGGTAGTCGACTTTCAAGACAACTTGTGGCGTGGGGAAAAGAGCAAGGCCAAAGGTATGAAATTGTCGCTGACCCTGACCGGTTGGCAAGTTGTCATCGATTCCAGCAAATCCGCCTGTCTGTAAATTTTCGTAAGTGTAGCGATAAAATGGCACCAGCTCCCAACCATTGCGGAAGCGGTCGCCCAGATCGACGTGATACGCCGCTTCGAGCGAGAAACCCCAGAGATGTTTACCCACATTATTTTCCGGATCACCATCGTTGTTCGCACGGAGATTGCTCGGGGTGCCGATGATCACGTCAACCACTTCACCACGAAACTCGAAACCGGTTCGCGGCACACGGTAACGCACCTCCGTATCGAGCATCGTCACGCTGTTATGGCCTAACGAATCGCCGTCATCGCCAAACGCACCCCGCGGCGTGACGTTCGGGGTAAAGAAAACACTCGAGCTTCCATTTAAGCCGGGGACAAACGGCGGCGTGTAACTCAGACGCAGCGCAAAGCCAGGCGCATTCTTGGTTTGATTGAAGTCGCCGATCGGCGTGCGAGCGAGACCAAGCGCTTCGGTTCCGGTGATTCCGCCTTCGTAAGGCGAGCCATCATCAGGGACGCCACCGTTTTGACCGATATCTTCCAGCCCTGTGTTGACCTGGAATTGATAGTTCAGGTTGTTGACGATCTTACCGTAGATACTCGTGCTGCCTTCGAACCACGTTGTAGGGATCAGTCCATCGTCTAACTCCGGCCGATTCACGCTATAGAACTGCGTCGGCTCGTGAAAAAGGTTGATGAAGCCGAAAGGCACGACATCGACACCGGGCGAGCGCCAGTTAAAGTGCTCGTTAAACAGAAAATCGACGTAGGCTTGTTCGAGCTCTACGGCGCCAGTCAGCTTGTCATCTGCGTCGTCGGCGATGCCGCCGTGCTCGAACTCAATCTCGGCATTGAAGATGATGTTATCGGTGATTTGATACGTCGGCAGTAGCACAATGCGTTGGGCATCAAATCCGTCCTTCCATGCCCCCCCCGCCTCCTGGCCGCCGAATTTCAATTCGCCATAAGCGCCGATGCTTAAAACAGCGTGACTGCGATAGCCAAGTCCGAAAAGTGGCTTGCCCGACGAGGAAGTGATTTCTTCGGCGGTCGCGACCGTGTTGTTCTCGTCCGAAATTACCGTTGTCTTGTCGGCCGATTTTTTTGTGGTTGAGGCCGCCGCGGTTTTTTCGCTTCGGGCCTCGCCATTTTCATAACGTTCAAGGCGCTTTTCCAGCGAAGCGACTTTTGCTTCAAGCGCTTTCAGTTCTTTGAGCAATTCGGCGTTAACGGCTGTTTGTTGATCGGCGGATTCAGCAAAAGACAAATTGACGACTACAAGGACGGCGCAACAAACAGTGAGTAATAGCTTCATTGCTCAAAGCCTAACGGAACAAAACAGAGCTCGCTGCCGGAGCGTTGCTAATTTTTAGCGATCAATTGCCGTTGTAATCAGGACCGTTCTTGCGCGGGGAGATTCTTTTCCACGTAGCGCGCGAGGATCCAACAAAGATCGGAAAGACGGTTCAAATAGCGCAGGATCTCCGGATTTGCATCCTTGGCCGCGGCCACGCGACGCTCAGCCCGGCGGCAGATCGTGCGGGCGAGATCGAGAGCGGCGGAGGGCGGGTTTTTGCCGGGGACTACCCAATCTTTTGGGTAGAGGGACTTGTCCTTTTCAATATCCACTATTACGGCACTGAGCCGGTCTACCATCGCGGCCGTTGTCAGACGGAAGCCGTCTTTGAGATAACGATCTACATCTTCGCGCGCGGTCGCCAGTTCGCCCATCACGACGATGAGATCCTTCTGTGCAGCGAGAATCTGATCGGAAACGAACGAGTCTTGGGACAAGGCCCGTGCCAGTCCCAAGGCGGCGTTTAGCTCATCGACACATCCGTAAGCGTCAACGCGCGGATCGGCCTTTGACAAGCGGCGCCCGTACATCAGCGACGTCTCGCCCGTGTCGCCCGTCTTGGTTACGATCGACATGTCGCCAAATTGTAGGGCGTTTCTGTGAAACGCCAATCTCGTTGAGCGGCGTCTGATACAGACGCCCTACAATACAAACTACCCGATGGCCGGCTGCGGCTCCGGTTCTTCCATCACAGGCGCGCCAATTGGTTCGCCTTTTTCAACCAGCTTGATCTGGCGGTGCTCTGGGAATCCAGTCCCTGCGGGGATCAGATGACCCATGATCACGTTCTCCTTGAACCCACGCAGCTTATCCACTTTACCCAGTGTGGCGGCTTCGGTAAGCACGCGAGTCGTGTCCTGGAAAGACGCAGCAGAGATGAAGCTGTCGGTTTCCAGGGACGCCTTCGTAATGCCGAGCAACACGGGAACGGCTTCGGCGGGCTTACCGCCTTTTTCGACGACTTTCTTGTTCTCGTCCTCGAAATCGAGTTTGTCCACCTGATCGCCCCAGAGCAGCGATGTATCGCCCGGATCTGTAATTTTCACCTTTCGCAGCATCTGACGCACGATGATCTCGATATGCTTGTCGTTGATCTCGACGCCTTGGAGCCGATAGACCTCCTGCACTTCGTTGACCAGATGCTCCTGCAACTCCTGTGGGCCGCAGACTTCCAAAATCTCATGCGGCACGATCGGACCTTCGGTAAGCTGCTGACCTTTCTTAACGAAGTCGCCTTTAAACACGATGATGTGTTTGGTAAGCGGGATCAGATGCTCTTCCTCGGCTCCGGTTTCCGTATCCTTCAGAATCAGGCGTCGTTTGCCGCGAATCGTTCCGCCCATTTCGGTGACGATTCCATCGATCTTCGCGATCTCAGCCGCGTCCTTTGGACGCCGCGCCTCGAATAGCTCGGCGACGCGCGGCAAACCTCCAGTGATGTCCTTTGTCTTTGCGACCTTGCGCGGCGTCTTGGCGAGCAGCGCGCCGGCGCGCACTTTCTGCCCTTCTTCCACGATAACGTGAGCGCCAGCCGGGATGGAGTAATTCGCAAGCACTTCCTTCTTGTCATCGACAATGACGATCTGCGGGTGCAAGTCCTCCTTGTGCTCGATGATGACGGTCCCGAGCAGGCCAGTCGCTTCGTCGACGTCGCGCTTGATCGTCACGCCTGCGATCATGTCGCGGAATTCCACCTTGCCACCCTTGTCTGTGAGAATCGGCACGTTGTAAGGATCCCACTGCACAAACGTCTCGCCCTTCTTGACTGTGGCTCCGTCGCCTTTGGAGATCATCGAACCGATCACGACGTTGTAACGCTCAAGCTCACGGCCTTCGGCGTTATGCACGCTGATTGAGCCGTTCTTGTTCAGAACGATCCAGCTGCCGTCGAGCGCCTGCACGGTGCGCAGATCATTAAACTGCACTGTGCCATCGTTTTTCGCCTTGATGATCGGTTGCTTGAAAGTTTGGCTGGCGGTTCCGCCGATATGGAACGTGCGCATGGTCAGCTGCGTTCCAGGCTCACCGATCGATTGCGCGGCGATAATGCCGACGGCTTCGCCGAGCTTAACGAACTGCCCCGTCGCAAGATTGCGCCCATAGCACATGGCGCAGACTCCCCGGCCGCATTCGCACGTAAGCACGGAGCGAATCTTAAGGCTTTCAACCCCGATGCGCTGAAGGTCCGCGGCGATCTTCTCATCGATGTACTGATTGGCTTTGACAATTTTTTTCTTCTTCTCCACGGGATCTGCGATCGTCTCGCAGCTGACGCGTCCGATGATTCGCTGACCGAGA
>DATBDI010000367.1:0-4214 GCA_036270025.1 Candidatus Udaeobacter sp.
ACCGCGCTGAGTACGAGTGAAACCAAGAGGAGAAATCCCACGCAAATGGCGATCGAAAACGAGCGCAACCGATCGACAATAAACGACATGATCACACCACGGTCCGGTTTCGCTTTGACGTCCCAAATCTGATTCAGCGCAGACTGCAGTTCTCCGAAAACCGCAGTCGCGCCCATGATGAGCGTGACAATTCCGATGCTCACGGCCCAAAGGCCCTTACCAAATCCGCGGGATGATTCGATCACCTGCCGCACTGCATTGGCCCCCTGCGCACCAATCATTTTTTCCATTTCACCGACGATCTGATCGGTCGCCGTATCGGGCGCGAGAAAGAAACTGGCCACGCCCACCGCGATGAGCAGCACGGGCGCGATTGAGAAGATCGTGTAAAACGCGAGCGCAGCAGACAACTCGAAAGCGTTGTCGTTCGTCCACTCTGTTAACGTAAGCTCTAGCAGTTCCCAGCCTGCTTTCAGTTTGTTCGCGGGAATCTGCTGACTTTCGATCACTGACTCATCTGTCATCCTATAAGAATCGTCGCGAAACAGCCGCCTTGGCGGGATGAGTGACGGATAAGATCCCGACGATTACGTCTTGATGATCGGCGGAGGAATGTCTTCCGTCTCCCCGGTGTCGATGCCTCGCTGAAGTTTGCTGTGGCGTATGCTATACAGAAAATAAATCACCAGCCCAATTGCCAGCCAGACCACAAAACGGATCCAAGTCATTACCGGGAGACTCAACATCAGCGCAAGGCACAGTAACACGCCTAGTATTGGAAACACCGGCACGAACGGCACGCGAAACGGACGCGGTCGTTCAGGGTTGACGCGGCGCAGCACGTTGACGCCGAGGCAAACCAAAATAAACGCGAAGAGCGTGCCGATGTTCGTCAGGTCTGCGAGCTCGCCTATGTTTGTAACCATCGCTACGGCACCGACGACAACCCCAGTCCAGATTGTTGTGATGTGCGGTGTCCGGAACCGCGGATGAATTTTGGCGAAGTATTGCGGCAATAAACCATCGCGTGCCATTGCCATGAAAATGCGCGGCTGCCCAAGCTGAAACACTAGCAACACTGAAGTCGTACCTGCGAGCGCGCCCGCGCTCACTAGTGCCTGCGCCCACGGTTTGCTCGCGAAAGCGGTAGCCACCGCCGCGGCGTCGCCGGTGTAGATCGTGTATTTCTTTATTCCGGTAAGCACGGCCGCCATCAGCACATACAGCACCGTGCAGATGATCAGACTGGCAATGATGCCGATCGGCATGTCACGTTGCGGATTGCGGGTTTCTTCAGCTGTGGTCGACACGGCGTCGAAGCCGATAAAAGCGAAGAACACAATCGCCGCACCGCTCATCAGACCGGGAAAGCCATGCGGCATAAACGGGTGCCAGTTAGTCGGGTTCACCATGAATGCGCCGAAGGCGATGACGAACACGACCACGGCCACCTTGATAATGACTATTGTCGTGTTCGTGTGCGCGGTTTCTCGAATCCCGTAAACCAGAATGACGGTAACCGCGGCAACAATGATCAAAGCCGGCAGGTTGAATGCGATGGAGTGACCGGCAATCACCGGCAAACTAGTCGATGAAAACGCCTCCAACGCCGCGCCTCCTTTGGCAAGCAAGTCTGTGGCGGTTTGATGATCGTTCACCAGCCAGAGCGGAAACTTCAAGTGAAACAGGCTGTCGCACAGTTGGACGAAATAACCTGACCAACTCACCGCGACGGCCATGTTGCCCACTGCATATTCCAGGATCAGGTCCCAACCGATGATCCACGCCACGATCTCGCCCATTGTAGCGTAGGAATAAGTGTACGCCGAGCCTGAGACCGGGATCATGGACGCAAGTTCGGCGTAACAAAGCGCCGCAAACGCGCAAGCGATGCCGGCCACGATAAACGAAGCGGCAATGGCGGGGCCCGCACCAGCGCGTCCAAGCACAACGCCGGAACCGGAAAACCAGGACTGAATAAAATTGATGACTGGCGTTTCAAGACCCGACGCAAATGTCTGGCCGGCCGCAGCGGTTCCGGTCAGCGAGAAAATTCCCGCGCCAATGACCGCGCCGATGCCGATGCAGGTCAGCGCGAGCGGTCCGAGCGTCCGTTTCATCTGTCGGTCCGGCGCCTCTGCTTCGGCGATCAGATGATCCGGACTTTTAGTTCTGAACAGTTGAAGCGCCACCCCGCGAGATCGTCTCACCAAGCAGTTCGCGTGGTCAATCCAAAGCTTTCGACGTGAGCGCTAGCATCCCTTGATTATCAGCTTTTGTGCAACAGCTCTCTTCTGCCCGCCTCTCCCTTTTCTCAAGGGGAGAGGATTGAGGTGAGGGGTGAATGCCAAGATCGCAGTGCTGATGAAAAGTAACCCTCACCCTCCCCTCTCCCTTACAAAGGGCGAGGTGACCCGACCCAACTGACCGAGCAACACCGCGCAAGAGAGCCGAGCCTGCACGTAGTTATGCTGAGTCGACGCGGACAAAATAGTTTTGTAGCATCGCTGATGTATGTCCGATGAACCGGCAAAAATTATTCTCGGTGACACGGCCATCAGTGCATTCGAGGGAACTCCGGGCCGGCGCCGGTTCGGCCGAGGGAAAGATACAGGTCCATTACTGACACATTGCGAAAATTGCGGCGCAGAACTGCAGGGGCATTGGTGCGCTCAATGCGGACAACCAGCTATCGAATATCGCCGTTCCTTCAGGTACGTCGTTGCCGATCTACTGAACGAGTTTCTGAATTGGGATTCAAAATTCTTCACGACCATAGCGCTTCTCATCTTCAAGCCGTGGCGACTAACAAATGAGTTTCTCGCCGGCAAGCGCGTCCGCTACGTAAATCCCCTGCGGCTGTATCTACTCGCCAGCATCTTGTTTTTCTTTGCGGTAAATTTTGGAGCGAAAGGGATACGGATTGATCCGACGAAATTTCCCGAGGAAAAGCGGGCGGAGGTTGCCGCGGCAATCACAGACAAGCGCGGCGAGATCGAAGCGGAACTGAGCAAGGAAAACCTCACCCCGAAGCAACGGCAAAAAGTGCAGAAAGCGTTGGATTATCTGACGAAGCCAACGTCTTCTGCGACGACAACACCAACGCCCGAACAAACTCCGTCACCCACACCGGCGCCAAGCGCATCGCCGACGCCCGAATCGGGTCAGAAAACCTACGGTCCCGTCGGAGATCGGCCGTTCGTCGTTTTTGACGATGCGAAATCCACCACGCCGTTTGAACGCTGGATCGAAGCTCGAGCGAAAGAGAAGATGGGTGAACACGGAACGAAAATGGGACTTTTCATCAGCACCCTGTTCAGCAACCTGCCCTACATGATGCTGTGCTGCATTCCACTCTTCGCTTTTGTTTTGAAAGTTCTCTATATCCGGCGCCGTCTCTTCTATATCGACCATCTGATTTATGCGTTGCATATCCACACCTTCTTCTACGCCGGGGTTATGCTCATCGTGCTGGCCACAATTGGGCTCAATCGTGTCGCGCCGGGTGCACTTGCAGGATGGCTGATCGCGCTCCTTTGGATCGCGTTTGTAACGCAAATTTTCTTATCAATCCGCTACGTTTATCGCCAGGGCTGGTTCTTCAGTATTTTTAAATTCCTTTTCGGCGGATTTGTATATCTGATCGTCCTCGTATTCGCGCTCGCCATCACCTTTTTCGCCACCGTCGTATTGCCATGAAACGAATAATCCTCGGTAGGGCGCATCACTCCGTGCGCGCCGTCATTGCTTTCGCCTTGGCAGCGTCTCCCGCCTCACTTTTTTGCGGCGATCGACACATTGCGTTTGAACGCGATCAGGCTGTCTGGATAGCCAATCTCGACGGCACAGGTGAGAAAAAGATCGCGGACGGCATCTTCCCTGCGCTCTCGCCGGATGGAACTCGCGTCGCGTTTAACACAACTGAGAAAACGAGCGACACGACGTACGCGCGTCATATCGCCGTCATCGACGTTGCGACGGGCAAAATTGACGTTTTCAAAGATGTCCCGAGCGATAATTCCTATTGCCCGAGCTGGACGGCTGACGGGAAACAAATCCTTTTCACTACGCGTCCTCACGAAGTCTGGGATCTTGCCGTGGTGAATTCCGACGGCACGAATTTCCACGTGCTCAAGCCCGGCGTGCAAAATGAAGTGACGCGCTATTCACCAATCTGGGCGCGCGACGGCCAATCGGTTTTTTGCGAGGACATG
>DATBDI010000368.1:0-5690 GCA_036270025.1 Candidatus Udaeobacter sp.
GTGATCGGCGGAATTATCAGTTCGACATTCCTGACACTGCTTCTCCTGCCTGTGTTGTACGATTGGGTAGAGCGGCCCGGGCGGGTAAAAGAGATTTCCGAACAGCCGCAGCGCGAGGTCGCTGTTGCTCGAGCGGTCCAGTTGCCAGAGCCGCCTTCGGGAGAGGCCTTATGCCGACAGGAGCCGGATCAAGCAGTTTAGGTTTAGATAACCGCGCGAGGGATTTGCAACTCGCACTGCTGCTGACATACATCACATTAGGTTGGATGACGATCGAGGGAGCGGCATCGCTCCTGCTCGGCTGGGCATCGAAAAGTTTGTTGCTGGAAGCGTTCGGTATCGACAGTCTGATCGAGCTCTTCAGTGGGGGCGTCTTGTTGTGGCGGCTGAGAGTTGAAACGACTGGCGCCCCAACGTCGGAACACGTCGAAGCCGCAGAGCGACGCGCAGCTAGATGGGTCGGATATTCGCTTTATGCGCTGGTTGCGTATGTGCTCCTTAATTCCGCTTATGGAATTTTTGTCGTCAAACGAGTTACTGACACGCACGAAAGCGTCTGGGGCATTCTGATTGGTGTCGTTGCCAAGGTCGGGATGCCTATTCTCGCGGCTTACAAATTGAAAGTTGCCGCGCGACTGAACTCGCGCGCGCTGCGCGCAGACGCCGTCGAATCGATTGTCTGCGGTTATCTCTCGATCGTTCTGATGCTCGGCTTGGCGGCGACCTGGTTGCTCGGTTGGTGGTGGCTTGATAGTGTCGCTGCGCTGGCGCTGATCCCGTTCATTATCAAAGAAGCTCACGCAGCGATTTCTGATGAGCCTTGCTCCGCGTGCACCAAATAGGATCGGCGTGAGAAACTAAGAAAGGCCGCATTACTGCGGCCCGACTTACCTTAGTGGTGACTTTATCTTAGTACCCGAAGTAGAAGCTCACGGACGGCCAGTATCCGTAGCGATAAGGATAGTATCCGTTGTACGGATAATAGTACCTCCCGTAGGGGTAACCGTAATAGCCATAGCCGGAGCCCAGACCGTAATAGCCGATCCGAGAATAACCAGAGGACGGATACCAATAACTGCCTCCCCAGTTACCGCCTCCCCAGTTACGGCCGCCCCAGTGACCGCCGCCATTCCAATTACGTGCACGTCCTGCAAAGCGCGCGTGTCCGCGCGCCGCCCGCGCAACTTGGTGACCGCGTGCACCGCGAGCACGGAAACCCCCGTGTCCACCCTTAACATGGCCGGCCGCGGCATGTCCTCTGACAGCATGCCCGCCAGCGTGACCGCCGTGTCCGCCATGACCCCCGCGATGACCCCCGCCATGACCTCCACGGGCATACAAGGGCGTGGGCATGGATAGCAAAACAACCATTGTGAGTGCTGCCAGTATTGACTGGAATAACCTTTTCATCATCAAACCTCCTTTACGATGGGAACGAAATGATCCCAGCATCCGGCCGGACGGCAGGATCATATTCACCCCTTTAATTAGTTTCGGATCGCAACTCGGAGTTGGTTGTGTTTCAGCACACGGTGGTGTTTCCAGCTGCCGATCTGCTAACAATCATCAGAACTGCACCGAGAGCGCTCCGTGCAAACGGTAGTCAGGAACGGCCTGCAGCGCCGTATTGTGAATGAAGACGGGAAGATCGGCGGCAATCTCTGCGCTCCAACGCCCGCGTGATGCAACGACGCGCGGCCCGAGAAAAACTGAACTGATGCCTGTATCCACTGCTGGTTGTCCGCGAAACCGATCACGGCCTTTGTATTCACCGGATGCCACGAACTGGAGGCCCAGAACAGTATCGGCGTTGCGCACCAGATAGTACCCGGGTCCTGCGCTCCACATTAGATCGTCGGCAAAACGGTAATCGTGTGTGCCTTCTGTACGCGCCGCAAATTGCACGTTCGTTTCCAAAAACATGTTCTTGTAGCGCAGCGCGGTTTGCTGGCCAAAGATCCCGTCATACGATCCAGTGCCGAGAGTGAGATCGTGACCGTGAATTCCGCTCTCAGGCGCGCCCTCGACTTCCACCTCGTGAAATTCTTCTTTCAGACGGCTGCTGTCGCCCGTGGGGAATTTGATTCCCGTGAGCAAAACCGCCGAAACCGTGAAGTCCGATTCGTGTACGGTAGCGACCGGATTTTTCCCACTAACGTCGAAGCTTCTTTCAGCCGGCGACGCGTAATGGAAGAAAACCGTTTTAAGCAGAAGGGACATATCGCCGAGGCCGGAGACTGTGCCCTGCTGAATCTCGAATCCCTCGGGTCTTTTAAACTCGCGATAAATCAGCGGGACGTTGATCTGCAAGGCGAACCGGCTGGTGATCTGATAACCGGAGACGAGCTGAGTGATGGAACTATTCAGGTACTGCCCGGTTGGATTTGGAACTTCGGTTCCACCATCCTGAAGAGTCCCAAACCGGGTGAATTGCTCGCTAACGGCCCCGAACCATCCTCTTTCCCACCACGGGAAAGCCGAGGATTCCGTTTTCGATATCGTGTTGAGTTGCGGCGTGAAACAGCCACAAAGATCACAGGCGCGACCAGTCGTTAGGCCAGCTGCCAATAAGATTGCTGTCAAGATTGAGCGTAAAATTTTCATTCCGTTTCTCCACAATGACGCCACGAACGCGATTAAATCGCGTGGGCAGTTTCCGAGCTTGCAACGTCTGCCGCGATCTGCGCACGCATGCGCCGCAGCAGACCCGAACAGCTAGCTCGCAGTGAACCGCGGCGGAGGAACCGCCGGAGAATGCCTGATTTCGGAGACGGAAAAACTAGTAATCGCGTAATCGAAATGCACGAACGGCTGGACTCGAGTGGTTCCGCATGCAGGACAGATCATGTCGACCTTGTGCGTCAGAAGTTGGAGATCTGATTTCTTTTCCGCCGTTTTACCCTTGCTGACGAGCTTACAGAGAGAACACGGGTGCGCGCCGTCAAGTGTCTTGGCAATTGCTTGGCATAGCGACGCGTTTTTCGAATAACCGACGATCATCGTTGTCCAGGCGATGGATTGCAGCGCCAGCCATTCCAGACCGATTGCGCAGCAAAGAGCGAAAATCGTAACCGCGCGACCAATACACCGAAGCACGCCAACGAGACTAGCGACAGCCCGTCGAAAGGTCAAATGTGTTCACGACGATCCCTCAGGAGTCTGTGAAGAGGCTCGCTGCCACGGCAACCTACCTTCAATTTCCAGTTGAAGTGACAGGCTAAGGAAGGTGCGGATTAGCACGATCAATCCCAGAACAACGACGTTTTGCATCGTCGGCGCAACAACGACGGTGCGAATCAAGTCACCGGCAATGAGGAATTCTAATCCCAGCAAAATCGCGCGGCCCACGTCCTGCCGATACGACACGTAATAGTTGCCGACGCGATGCGCGCGACGAACGGCGATGCGAGCCGTGGCAACCAAGGCCCCGCCCACTACGATCAGCACGCCAACGCCGTCCACGCACGTGCCGACGATGTCCATGATCTGCCGAAAAGATTCCATGGTCATGTCAGTTGGCGTAACGGCAGCTGATGTCAGTCGTCAAGCAGAATGCAAGCGGCGGCAGTTGCTAGGGCGCGTCACTCCGTGCGCGCCGTCCGTCATGCGCCGACGATTTGGGCGTGTCGCGGCGGCCACAGGGCTGCGCGGCTTCGGAATCGGCAACACGCACCACGCAAACGTCTGGCCTGCGTACGCCGTAAATACAGCCAGCAGATCACGCGCAAAATAATCAATGCGCTCTGGGCTGTGGCCGATGTAATGACGATGCTCGAAACACGCCGCCGAGATGAGAAAACGCAGATGCCCGAAAAAAGTTGGGCCGGTGCGGCGGCGAATGCCACGGATGGTCGCGCGTCTTACGCCAGGCTAGCAATTCCGCGCGTTGCTTCTCATCGAGTTGTCGCCAGAGATAGCGCGGGGCGGACATGGATTGAGACTAGGTTGAGCCGCCTGAAGGCGGAACTCCAAACCTTGCGTCGTTCGGGAGTGCGGATCCGTTAGGAGTTCCGCATTTATGCGGTCCGATGGCGCGCCAGCTCAAACCGCCTGAAGGCGGAACTTCAAACATGAACATTCAGGGCCCCGAATACAGCGTGCGCAATTGACAATCACGCCACGTCGGCGAGTCGGGCGCATTCAAAGGACTCATTGGTGCGGGAACAGGCGCCGCCGGATCGAGCACGCCGATGCGCTTGTTCACCCAGTGCACCTGGTACGCCCACGCGGGGAGCGGCGCGGCCTTCCGCGTGCACGACCAATTATTGAAGTGCAGGTTCACGACGTAGAAGTTCCGCTTCAGCTTACGAAGTACCTCAACAATCTTCGGATCGTTAAAGCCATGCATCTCCATTGTGATCTGCGGAATCGACGCCAGCAGCTCGTCGGGGGCCGCGAGCAGTGAGTCCCATTCCCCACCCTCAATGTCCATCTTGATGATCAGGCGCCGGCCGGTGTCGCCGTTCCTCCTGATCTGATTTTGCAACCTGTCGAACGAACGCGATTCCCGATAGCCAGACCGATCGCCGACACATTCGTTGTGAAAATCGAACGTGCCGCCGGCGCAGGTTGGCCGCGCCGGATCAAAACAGTCGTA
This sequence comes from Candidatus Udaeobacter sp., assembly GCA_036270025.1. GTDB lineage: Bacteria > Verrucomicrobiota > Verrucomicrobiia > Chthoniobacterales > UBA10450 > Udaeobacter. The sequence continues at coordinate 4,598 of DATBDI010000368.1, forward strand.
CTGATGCACCGGAACGTGATACCGGCGCGACACATCGCACCCCCAATCGTCATTCGGGCCGACACCGTACGAATACGCAGCGTCAAGGGGCTCAATCAAGTTCTCACACATTAGGTAGCCGCCGTCATTTGCGCTGCCGAAGCGCTGTAATGTGCAGTTCTTTAACGCGACCGGCTGAAGCTCCGTGAGAATTGCCTCCCGCAGCTTGCGCGCGTTCGTGCGGTGAACGAGATCGCCGACTGCGATCGCGGCGGCGGCTGTGAAAGCGACGACAACAAATGTGATGCGGGCGAACCTTGCTCTTATAAGTGCGCCTGACATGCTCGCGACCTGCCAGCCGTTCTACCCTGGCTCAGTGGCCGCGCCCTCGAGAACCACGCACGCGACGGCGTGATGCTCAGTATGGCTTAATGTGATCAGGGCTGACGTGACGCCTCGCTGCGCAGCGTAGGCTTGCGCAGGTCCCGAAAGAACCAGGAACGGTTCGCCGCTTTCTTTTTTGCGGATGTCGATATTGCGCCAACCCATCGTTTTGCCTATCCCGGTGCCGAACGCTTTCGACACGGCCTCTTTTCCAGCGAAGCGCGCCGCCAGATGGCGCGCCGGAAATTTCATCGCCATCGAATACTCAATCTCGCCATCAGTAAAAACGCGATGCAGAAAACGTTCGCCGAATCGGTCCATCGACCGCTGGATGCGGTCGCACTCGACCAGATCGACACCGATGCCCAGGACGGTCATGTGATGAGAACTGTAGGGCGTTTGACTCGTTCGCGCCCGCTCGCTCGCTCTAACGAGCTGCTCGTCCATGTCGCTCGCGTCCCCGCGGCTCCGTTCTGTGAAACGCCGGGCCTTGGCGTCTGACACAGACGCCCTACAAATCGGGTTGACCTCATTCCGGATAATTTGCCATCGCGGTGAGCATTTCTTTGACGGCTGTTTCCAAGCCGACCCACATCGCTCTCGAGACAATGGCGTGACCAATGTTCAATTCGGTGAGACACGGGACGTGATGGATGAGTTTGATGTTTTTGTAATTGATACCGTGACCGGCGTTGACTTGCATGTTTGATTCCGATGCGGCGCGCGCGGC
>DATBDI010000369.1:0-2532 GCA_036270025.1 Candidatus Udaeobacter sp.
GTGTCGCCGAGGCGACCGGACATGTTGTACGTGCGCGGTCGGCCTTGTTCGTGTTACGAGTTACCACATCTGGCCCATTATCGCGATGATGGTTTCCACGTCAGTGGACCTTTCAACCCGTGGTGATGCTATTGCTTAAAGAAACTCTCAGTTTCCGAGAGATTTTTGAGAACTTAGCCCGGCAAATCTCGGTGAAGAATTGTGAAAGGGAAAGACAAATGAAAACGAAAACAAAAGAAATCACATCTCTACACTTAAGAAAATCAATCGGTGCTATGAAAAAACGCAAAAATAACTCCGCCCGCCGCTGGTGGCTGGGATTTCCTGTCGGCGTCACGATAGCAATCCTGTGCGCGAACCTGAGCGTAGCCTACGGCGCTCCCGTAGAGACGATTACTGTACGAAGCGGGCAGGTCGGTGGTGTGCCCGGGACCGTCGGTGCCCCTGACGACATCGTCCGCTTCAACCCGGGTGGGAACCCGTCCTCCAGCCCTCTCCTCCTGGTGCCGTTCACTCCTGCATTCTTCGCTGCGACCGCGTTGGGTTCCCCAGCGACGGTCATCTCACCGCATCCCGTTTGGTTCCCCGCCCTACCGACCGACCCCCTGGCGCGATGGATCGACTTCGCGCTGCTGCCCAGCGGCGGGGGCTTGGGCGAGGACGGGTCCGCTCTCTATGCGGTGCCGTTCATGGTCACCTCGACCACGATCACGAGCGCCACCATCAAGGTGGAGGGCGGGGCCGACGATGCCGTAGGTGATGCGTGTTGCGGCGGCCCGAACCCCGCCGGGCTCTATATCAACACCGTGTCCACCGGCTTTCAGCTGATCTACGACCCCGCCACCGCTTTCAATTTTGCGGTTCCCAGAACCCACTTCCAGGACATCACCGGGCTGATCACCCCGGGCCTGAACTACCTCTTCTTCTATCAGCGAGACGGTGCCGGTGCCGTCAGCGGCCTCATCTTCAGCGCGACTATTACCGTCAATGGATGCGTGCGCACCCAAGGTTACTGGAAGAATCATACCCCCGCATGGCCGCCCTTTGGCGCCAGCCTCACGCTCGGAACGGTCAGCTACTCCCCGGCCCAACTCCTGGCTATCCTGGAGCAGCCAGTTCAGGGAAACGGCCTAATCTCCCTGGCCCACCAGCTCATCGCGGCGAAGCTGAATCAGGCCAACGGCGCGCCGACTCCGGCGACCGTCCAGACCGCGATCAACGCTGCTGACGCCCTAATCGGCGGCCTGGTGGTCCCACCCATCGGCAGTGGGTACCTCCAACCGTCTCAAACCTCATTGTTGACCAACACACTCGATATCTATAACAACGGGCAGTTGTCGGGGGGACCACCGCACTGCGGGGACTGACCGTCTTGTAAAGTCCGCTGTGGCCTCCCAAGGATGACGATTTATTCCCATTCCGCATCAAGATCAGTCGACCGACGTACGCGGGACAAATTTCCAGCGAGGAATTTGTGCCTCATATCAGTTTCATGCGGGACAAAGAAGCATGGGGCGGCACGATTCAGGGAGCGAGCGGCGTTTTCAATAATCGGCTTACCGATGGAGACGTTGACTTCATCAAAAGCCGCCTCCGTAAAATTCCTGTTGTCGAGCATCCCGCAGCGCGAGCAGCAGAAGAACCGAAAATCAAAAATCTCTTCCGGTTGATCGACTCCGATGTTGTCGAGTCGTTGAAGAGAATTCTTCCCTCACTTGGTCTCAGAAGATTCAACGGTGAGAATTTCCCCGCTGAATACAACGCAGGATACGGAGGCACGGTTATTCTTTGCCGCGACGTAAAGAGTAACGAGCTTGTGGTCGTCGATTTTAATCGCGGAGACGCGCCCACCGACACGTTAATTCGGCTACTGCGTTACATGAGTTGGGTCCGCCAGAATCTGGCCGATAAAAACGACGTTCGCGGCATCATCCTTACGGAATCCGCGAACGCCGCACTTTCAGAAATCGTCAGTGAAGTTCCGAACGTCGATCTGCGTTTTTATCGCATCGGAATCGAACTGGTCGATAGCCGCGCTTCGGCCTAGCAAGTGAATACAGCAGAACGGATCGTAGAGTCATACTTCAGAATATGTCGTGGCTGCTTTACTGCGCCTGGCATCAAGATCGTTTCGCCCATGGACGGCACGGTTCAACGGACAGGGAGTCGTTTTACTTGGAGGGAATTGATGTTCCGTCCAGAAGTTTGTTTGAAGAGGTTGTTTTCCTGAAAGTTCCGAGATCATGGGCGGTGGAGCCGCATGGACGTTTATGACGCCAGCTTCTCCGTCGGCGACGGTTTGCGGTCGGGATCAATCGCGGACACGAACGACGAAGCGCAATTCGCCGAACTTTACCCACTAAAGTTATCGGGCTTGGAACGATTGCGCCTCATCGGCGTCACGCGAACGGGTTCACGACTGGCACGCCTGCCTTGGCGAAGTCGCGCGCGTTGCGGGTGGCAATGGTGAGACCGTGGGCGAGCGCGGTCGCGGCAATCATACTGTCTTTAACGGGCAAGGCGTGGCCGGAG